>JAAFHD010000100.1 GCA_013298245.1 Alphaproteobacteria bacterium | reverse complement strand
TTCCTGTATTTTGGAGAACATGTCACTGGGATCAAGGAAATATTTTGATTGATTGAGTGATGAATATTCAATTTTCTTATATTTTACGTCCGTCAACGCGCGAGCAGAAAATTTACGTAATGCTTTGCCGCGAGTGGCTAACCAGCTTGCATATTCGTCGCTGCCAAAAAGCGCCGCACGCGGAACGAGCCCAAGCGGTTTTCCTTGATCAATCTCAATAATTACTGCGCCATTTACCAATTCGAAAGCCGAATCTGCGGTATCTCCTAATTCAAATATATAATTTTCCGATTTTGTTGTGAGTATTGAACAGTCTTGATTTACGGGCATAGCCGCACTCCACAAACATACAGTGTTTTACTATACCGGCTCGCGGTTGAACGTCCACCGGATTGAACCAGACGAAGGACCGGCCGGTCGCGAAACACCCCGCGCCGCCTGCCGCGACCATCGGCGCCTCGTCTCCTGGTCCCCACTGCGTTCACCCCCGCTGTGGGCCGTCCCACAACCCGCATCACCCCACGTGCCATCCAAACCGCGCCGGCATCGTCGACCGGCCGCGCTGCTTGGTGTGGGCGGTCCCACTCTGTCCCTCCCATCATTCGCGATGATCAACACCGTCGACAACAGAGGAGCGACAAATGCCTGAACTGACCCGCGGCCACGTCAACGCCGTCACCGGTGCCATCCGCGAGCTGATCGCCGAAGGCAACCACGCCGACAGCCCGCGGATGCGAGGTGCCGCCGAACTCGGCCAGTGGGCTGTGCAGGCCGCAGGCGTCGCGGCGCCTGTGGTTGTGGCCAAGGCCGCCGCGATTGCGGCTGGCGGAGCTGCCGTCACGGTCGCTGCCGCGCCTTTCATTATTGGCGGCACCGTGCTCGTCGGCGGCGTCTACCTGCTGAACCGCATCTTCGGCGGCAAGTCCTGAACCAGAGTGGGCGGTCCCACACGGGGCCGCCCTCTTCGCCACATCGTCCGCCATGTCGGACAACCCCGACACGAAAGGAAAACACAATGTCACAAGCCGCAACCCTAGATCCCGAAATGGCCCGCGAATTGCGCAAAGGCTTCACGCAGCCTGCCCAGGAGGTCGCCCATACGCTCGGCAGTCTCAGCCAGATCGCTTTGCGGCAGGACGTCGGCAGCATCGCCCGCAAGGCGCAGTTGGCCCGCGAGAAGCTGCGGAAGCCGGAATTCAGCCTGCTGCTCGCCGGCCACTTCAACGCCGGCAAGACCACGCTGCTTAACGCTCTGCTCGGCGCTATCGCGCGCGAATTGCAGATGCCAATGGACATCTTGCCGACCACGGCGGTGCTCTCCCGGTTCAGCTACGGGCCTGAGATCAGCGTGACCGCGATTCACCATGATGGTACACGGGTGGACTGGACTATCGAGGAATACCGCAACGAAGCCCGATTGTACGGCAACACCGGCCACGAAGCGCCCGTTTCGGCAAAGCTTCAGCCTGTCGCCCGGTTCGAGATCAGCCTACCTCTGCCGCTGCTGGAAGCAGGCCTGGTTGTGATCGATGCGCCCGGCATTGGTGAGGATCCGGCCCGCACCTCGCTTGCCATGGCCGGGATCAAGACCGCCGATAGCGCGATCCTCGTGACCCGCTCCGATGTGCCGGCCGGCAACCAAGAACTGAACGCGCTGGAACAGATTCTGCCCGAGGCCAGCAAGGTCTTCATTGTTGTCAATCGCTTCGGCAGCATGAGCGACGCAGAGCGCACGAGGAACTATCTCGAGGGCCGCCTGCGCCCGCTGCGGTCGGCGCCGGATGGCGAGCGGCTGGACGACCAGGTGATGATCGCCAATTGCCGTCAGGGCCTGGAAGCCGCTCTTGCCGGTGATGTGCATGCCCGAACCGCCAGCGGCCTTCCCGAGCTCGAACGTCGGCTGAGTGCCTTCCTGCTCAACGGCGCCGGCGCGGCGAAGCTGGATGCTGGGCAGCGTGCCATCGTGCGCGTTCATCAAGACATGCTGAACGCGCTCGGCGAGATGATTGCGGCTTGCGACGCCGATACCGAGCAAGCCCGGCGTGGCATTGATGCCGCGCGGAAAGGCATCGAGCAACTGGCCGAACAGGCCGCCAAGTTGAAGGCGACGCTGGCTGGCTTTCGCTCCGACATCGAGCGCGACGCCTTTGCGTCCCTTGAGCGCTGCTCGCGCTCCATCGTGATGAAGCTGCCCGGCGCCCTGGCGCAAACGCCTATCCCATCGCTGTCTACGAAGCTGGGTCAGGTCGCCGCGCTTGCGACGAGGCGACCTGCCCATGAGGCTGGCGCGTTGATCGAGGCCTTCGTGACCGATGAAATGAAGGACTGGGCAGAGCAAGGTCTGAAGCGCGATCTCCAACGGACCATCGACCTCTACGCAGAACGGATTGGTCAAATCATGGAGACATCCAACCGCGTACTCTCCGAGATCAATCTGAGCTTGCAGATCGCCTTCGAGGGTGGCGCGCCTGCGTCCTCGGTGTCTGCGATGGACCGGGTGGCGTCGGGGCTTGCCGGCTTCTTGCTCCTGGGTCCCGCAGGCTTCGTGCTGGCTTCTGGCGGGTGGAGGTCCCTGGTCGGGCTGATCGTGGGCGCGGTGTCGACCAAGGTGCTTCTCATGGTCGTTGCTGTGACGATCCCTGCGCTGCTCGGTGGCCCGATCGTCGCAGCGCTGGCTTTGGCTCTGACGTTCGGCGGGGCTGTTGTCGGCGGGGTCATGGGTATCGAGGAACGGGTCAAGAAGAAGGCGGTGGAGGCCGCCACGCCGCTCCTGCTGGCCATCCCAACCAACGAAGAAGTGCGGACCGCAGTCAGCAGGGCCATCGACCAGGCCTTTGATGAGCCCGCTGCGGACCTGATCACCGGGTTCGACGCGATGGTCGCCGCGGAAAGTGAGCGCTTGGACAACTTGGCTAGGCTGAACGAATCGACGGCCAGCGCCAAGCAGGCCCGCCGCGCCAGCGCCTTGGCCGCGCGCGAGGAGATTGATGCCCTGGTGTCCGGCAACACCGCGGCTCTTGAAGCCGAGGTCGCTGATGCTTGACCGCTCGTCGATCGAGGGGGCGGGCCAGACCCCGCCCCCTGCGCCACGCCTCGCGGGTATGCTGCGTGTGCTGCACCGGCCCGAGTTCGTCGTGGCGGTGGTGGGCTCGACTTCGGCGGGCAAATCCACAGCTTGCAATGCGCTGATTTGCCGCAACTTGCTGCCGTCGGATGACCTGCCCTCCAATGCTTGCGTCGTCACGATCGGCCATGGCGACGAGAAGCTGGAAATCCATTGGCCGGCCGGCATCGAACAGCGGCCTCTGGCGCAAGGCTTCGCGGATGCGACGCTCTGCGATGCCACAGGGCTTCGGCGCGAAGGGCCGGCGGCCGAGCGCATCGGGGTGCTGCTGCCCACGATCCCGCCGGGATCCTTGATCGCCGACTGCCCGGGTTTCTGTGACACGCCGGCTCTTGCGCAACTCGCTATGGACGATGCGTTGCGGGCCGATGCGGTCCTGCTGGTTCTCGATCCACGGCGCCTGGTGCCCGAAGAGGTGGCTGACTTCGTGCTTGCCTTGCAGGCGGCGCGCCCTGGCCTACCCATCGCCGCGGCGTTGAACCTGCGCCTTGCAACCCACGACAATATCGGCTGGCTGGAAGCGCAGCCGGCAGCCGAGCGGTTTCGGCGCTTCCTGGACCAGCGTCTGCCAGGCGTGCCGATGATCGCGTGCTCGGCCCGCGCTGGCCTGGAGGGCCTGCCGATCGCCATGGAAGCGGTGCATGGCTGGCTCAATACCGCGCGCGATGCCCTGCCGAGCGTGCGCGCGGCGTTGCGCGACGCCATGCTCGCGAGGGTCGTCGACAGCACAGAGCGGTTGCGCGCACGCAATGCCAGCAGGTTTGCCCGGGCCGAGGCCCATGCCGCCGCGCAGGAATGCGTCCGCACGGAAGTCCGCGTCGAACTGCAGCGTTTCGCGAAATGGCGCGTTCCTCCGATTGCCAAGCGCATCGGAGAAGACGTTCGGACGGGTCCACTCAACAGCGCCACGGCTATCGACCGCGCGATCAATGATGCCTTGAGTGCGAAGAGCGCCGGCCAGCCATTGACGCGCTTCATCGAGCGTCAGCGCACCGATTTGGGTCTCTCGCCGCTTCGCCAGTCGGAGCTTGGGCGATTGGAGATCCTGTTCAAACCGCGATCCGCCGATGTCTCCCTCGTGATGCGGGAACCGCTGCACCGCGGCGTTCTCGAAAGCATCGCGGTAGAGCTTTTCGGCCGCCAGGCCGGTTGGAGCCCGCCGACACCCGATTGGGATGCGACCGCGCTGGCGGCCGAACGCGAAGTGAAGGGGATCGCCCGCCGCGAAGTAGCTTCTACAGACTACTATCAGGATCGTGCCGTCGAGATTGGCCTTGGCCCTCCGCCGAATACTGAACCGGCACATCGGCGCGCTTGGCAGTTGGATCGGCGGCTGGGGTTGGTGCACCGACTGTTGATCTACCCTGATGTGCCAAGATCGACACCGAAGCCAAATGCCCTGCAGACGCCTGCGCTGATCACGCGGAGGCCGCGGACAACGCGATGATCACAGTGCCGAATACCGTCGCCACGCAATGGACAAGGAGACTGCGATGAATGGAATATCGATCAGCCGCGCCAGCATACGATGCAGGCGGCGTGCGGCCGCGGCCGTGATCTCGGCCTGCACCATCGTCTCGACCGCGACAAACGCGGGCGAGACCTCGGCATGGTGCACCGTGCCTGAAATGCGATCCGCTACCCTCGCGGACGTTTTGGTCCGTGAGCGCTTGCTGCCGATGGGTGGGCGTGGGCTTCTGTCATCCAGTTCAGTGATTGGACCAGGGGGCATGGTCCTGATCATTACGCTCTGGCGACTCGAGGATTTGGACCGGTGGGCGGGCGATGTTGTGCACCGATGCGTCGACACTGTCGATCCGCAAACCGGGCGCACAGTCGCGGCCTATTGTGCGCGGCCGATGGTCGTGGACGACGAAGACGCGCAGTGCCCGACACAGTAGGTACGACGAAGCCCGGCCAGCCGCCGCATAGCAGTGGTCGGGCCATCAGCGGCGACCCGACAGGCGCAGCGATTTTCCTTCCCCAGTCCCCACCGCTGCTCCAATCGGTTTTCAAACCTCGTTCCCCATTTCGGCATCAACCCCGCTACAGGCGGCCTGCTCAGATGTTTTCTCAGGCGGGCTGTATACTTCGAAAGCGGAACGACCCGCTTTTCTGCCCCCCAAGGTTATTCTCTCACCAAACCTCGGGGCGGTTCAGTTCAGCCCACAAGCTCCGACCCACTGATATCCAAGCAATTCATGGCTGGCACGTCCGTCGCCGTTCCGCATCTGGACCGCCTGCCGCTCGCGCCCGGATGCGTGAAAGCAGCACTCATTCGCCAAGCGATTGCGGCTAGGCTGCCTGCGAGCAACCATGCCGATCGTTCCCGATACGCGGCCGGACCTTGCCACGCCGCATGACATCTCGGGACTGATCGCCCGGGCCACCCGTGGCGACCAGGCTGACACAAGGCTTCAGCCGACGCAGCCGCCTCCGGCGCGGATTCCCCGAGTCCAGCTTGGGTTCACGCTTCCGCCGCGCCATCCAATTTCTGCCATACATCGTTGGAGATATCGGGATACGGCGGGAGATTAAAAATATTACAATCAATAGGTTAAATCCGCCCCAGGACATTCCCAGTTATCCTGTATCGGCCCCTTGCCGGCTGAAACACCGGATCGTTCCCCGTAAGGGCCACCCGCCTCAATCGCTCAGCGTGATGCCGCGCGCGCGGATCACTTGCGACCATCGCGTCAGGTCGCTCTCCATCACCCGCGTGAGCGCGGCACCATCGCCGCCGACAGGGATGCCGCCTTGCTGCGCGAATCGCTCGCGCACCTCGGGCACCGCCAGGAAGCGCGCCACTTCGGCCTGCATCCGCGCCACGATCGCGCCGTCCAGGCCACGCGGCCCGAGGACGCCGTACCAAAAGGAATAGGCGAAATCGACGCCCTGCTCGCGCGCCGTCCGCACATCAGGCAAAGCGGGGATGCGCCCACCCGTCGTGCCGATGGCGATCGCATGCGCGCGCCCGTCGCGCACAGCACCCAGCACCGTGGGCGGCGCCGCGATCAACAACCCAACGCGGCCGGCGATCAGGTCGGTGAAGGCCGGGCCCATGCCGCGATACGGCACATGCGTCAGCCGCGCGCCGGTCAGTTCCAGCAGGTATTCGGTGTACAGATGCGGCGAAGAACCCGCACCCATGCTGCCATAGAAACCGGCATTGGCGCCGCGCGAGGCGGCCACCAGATCCGCCAGGCTGCGATGCGGCGAACTGCCCGGCACCACGAACACCGTCGGGTAGTCCACCAGCAACGAGACGGGCGTGAAATCAGCGCGGATATCGAAGCCGAGATTGGGGTGCAACGGCGGCGCGGTCGCCAGCGAATTGTCGGTCAGCAGGAAGGTCGTGCCATCCGCGGCGGCGCGCGCCACATGCGTCCAGCCCACGACACCACCGCCGCCGGGGCGGTTTTCCACCACCACGGGCGCGCCGACCTGCTCGGCCAGGCGCTGCCCGAAGAAGCGCGCCACGAAATCCGTCGTGCCGCCGGGCGGATAGGTGATGACGATGCGGATGGTCCGCCCGTCCGGCCAGGCCTGCGCACCGGCAGGGGCGATGAGGAATGCCAGGGCAATGAGCAACCAGCGGATCATCTGGTGGTTTCCTTCGGTGGCGGCTTGGGGCGCCGCACATTGCACAGCCAGCACATCAGCGAAGCCTTGCGCTGGCAAGCGCCGCGCCATCGCGCATCGCCCGCAGCTTGGCCCACACCACATCGCGCGCGACGCGCCCACGCCCCGCCGAGGTATCAAAGCCGCAATCAGTGCCCGCCATCAGGCGGTGCGCACCGCCGATGCTGGCGGCGATGCGTTCCAGCCGTTCGGCCACCACCTCGGGGTGTTCGACCACATTGGTCAGCGTGTCGATCACCCCGGCCACCAGGACCTGGTCATCGGCCAGCGGCATGTCGCGGAAGAGGCGATGTTCATGCGCATGCCGCGGCCCCGCGAAGGGCAGCACGAAACCACCCACGCGCGCCTGGCGGATGATCGGCCAGATATCGGCGAAGGGTACATCCTGGTCGTGCGGCGCTTCGTAGTTGCCCCAGCAGACATGCAGGCGGATGCGCGCGCGGGGCAGGTCAGCGATGGCCGCGTTGATGGCGGTGACGACGCGTTCGCAGAAGGCCTGAAAGTCGCTCAGCGGCCGGTCCTGGAAGGCGCCGTGGCGTTCCAGCGCGAGGTCAGGGCAGTCGAGTTGCAGGGTAAACCCAGCGTCCAGGATGGCGCGATACTCATGTGCGAGTGCGCGCGACAGGGCGGCCAGATAGGCATCCTCGGTGTCGTAGTGGCGGTTCTGCACGACGCTCGCGACGATGCCCGGAGAGGGTGCTGCGAGGAAAGCATCAGGTGCCGGCGTCGCGGCCAGTGCTTCAGAAAATTCCGCGCATTCGGCGGCCATCGCGGCATCGCCGATATACGCCACATCGCCGATCGCGGCGGGCAGATGCGCGGTCATGCTGGCGGTGTCCTTGCCGGCAAAACTGGCCTGCAATTCGGCCTTGAATTCGGGATAGGCCTCGACATCGGCGAAGGGCCGGCGGCGGGTTTCATCGCCCAATCCGGTCAGCCGGTCGCGCAGATACAGCACGAAGGATTCGCGACCCTGCTCGCCGTTGTTGGCCACATCGATGCCCGCGGCCACCTGGTCCCGCACGGACGCGAACACCGCGTCACGCGATGCGCGCGAAAGTTCGCCCATGTCCACCGCTTCACCCCGCGCGCGCCGCGCATGCAGGCGCGTCAGCGCGGGCGGCCGCGGCAGGCTGCCGGTGTGGGTGGTGCGGATCATTCCTCCCACCCGTGATGCGCGCCGCCGAGCCAGCGGGCACCTGCGGCGTACAACGCCTGCACCTTCTCGCCCTTCAGCCCCGGCATGTCGGTCTTCACCTCATAGCCGATGCCCGTCTGCAGATAGGCCAGGTGCCGATATCCCTCCGGGAAGCGCGCCAGCAGTGCGGGGTCCAGCGCCAGTTTCGCCGCCGGGTCCACGCTGTCCATGCGGTCTTTTTCGTAGATGGGTTGGCGCAACACCACGCCCCACTTCCCGCCGCGTTCTTCGATGAAATCGTAGAAGCGCCCGGTGCAGACCACATCCACCAGCACGCCATGCACTTCGGCGCGCTGGCTGATGGTCATCTTGGTCTGCGCGATGGCGCGCGTGCCCGACAGGTCCACCGAAACGCCGCCCAGGAAGTGCAGAATCGACACGCCACGCGCCCAGCCGGCCTTGCTCGCTTCGATGAATTGCGCGGCCGGCGCCTGGCACCAGGTCGCCATCATGCGCCCATCATCATGCCAGCATGTGGCGAAGCGGTCCCAGTCGCCGGCGTCGCGCCAGATGGCCCAGTTCTGCACCAATTCCATCACCGCCAGACGGCGCAGGATGTCGTTCTCGGGCATGGCGGCCCCTCCCTATGCAATGTGTGGGGCTCGGCGTAATCCGACTGCCCCGGAAGGACAATGCCATGACCGTGATGCGCCGCTCCTTGATGCTATCCGCGCTGGCCACGCCCGCGCTGGCGCAGGCGCGCTGGCCGGAACGGCAAGTGCGCTTCCTGCAAGGCTTCGCGCCCGGCGGCACGACCGACATCGTGGCGCGCATCATCGCACCCGTGCTGCAGGCGTCGCTGGGCCAGCCGGTCGTGGTGGAAAACCGCCCCGGTGCGGGTTCCATGCTGGCGGCCGAAACACTCGCGCGTGCGACCGACGGCCACACGCTCATGCTTATCAACAATGGCTTTGCGGTGTCGTCGGCGCTGTATCAGCGCCTGGCCTTCAACCCGCGCGAGGACATCGCACCCTTGCACATGGTCGCCTCCATCGGCCTGGTGCTGCTGGTGGCGAACACGCCCGACGCACCGCGCACGCTGGCCGAACTGATCGAACGCGCGCGCGCGCGCCCTGGCGTGCTGAACCTGGCCACAGTGGGCGTCGGTTCCACACAGCATTTCGTGGGCGAGGCGGTGCAGGCCGCGGGCCAGTTCCGCCTGACGCATGTGCCCTATCGCGGCACGCCCGCGGCGCTGATCGCGCTGCGCAACGGCGAAGTGCAGGCGCTGAGCGAAACCGCATCCGCCGTGATGGGGCAAATCCGCGGTGGCGAAGTGCGCGCACTCGCCATCACCTCCGCGCGGCGTTCCGCGCTGCTGCCCGATGTGCCGACCGTGGCGGAATCACTGGGCACGGCATTCGAGATCGAAACCTGGTTCGCGCTGGCCGCCCCCGCACGGCCCAGCGCGCTCATGCTCGAACGCATCGCCGCCGCCATGGCCGATGTCGCGGCCAGCACCGAAGCGCGCGAACGCTTGCAGACCCTCGGCCTCGCCCCACGTGAGCCGGGCACCGCTGCCACCACCCGCACCGCCGTCCACGCCGAAATCGCGCGCTGGGCGGAGGTGATCGAACGCACCAACATGGAAAGACCCGCATGACCGACCGCACCGCACCCAGCGCCCACCCGATCCACGCCCTGATGGCGGAACGCTGGAGCCCGCGCGCCTTCGACGAAAACCGCAGCGTGTCCGAAGCCGAACTCGCATCCCTGCTGGAAGCCTCGCGCTGGGCCGCCAGCTGCTTCAACGAACAGCCCTGGGTGTTCTGTGTGGCGCGCCGCGATGCCAACCCCGCGGAATTCGCGACCCTGTTGTCCTGCCTGTCGGAGAACAACCAGGGCTGGGCGAAGCGCGCCGGCGCGCTCGCTATTGGCCTCGCGCAGCAATCCTTTGCCGCCAACGGCAATGCGAATGTGATGGCCAATTACGATCTCGGCCAGGCGGTCGCGCAACTGGCGCTGCAAGCCACCGCGATAGGCCTGGTCACGCACCAGATGCGCGGCTTCGATGTGGAAAAATCCCGCGCCGCGCTGGCCGTGCCGGCGGGCACCGAGCCCATGGTCGCGATCGCGATCGGCCACCTGGCCGATGCCTCCATCCTGCCCGAAGCGCTGGCCGCGCGCGAGGTGGGTCCCCGCGCGCG
>JAAFHD010000098.1 GCA_013298245.1 Alphaproteobacteria bacterium | reverse complement strand
CACCTGGGCGCGGTGCGGGCAATTCGGCCATGGACGGCGGCATGGACAGAGGTGCGCGGGTCTGCACCTGGAATTCATCCGGCGCATCGCGCGTGAAGCCGAAGCTGCGCGAAAGGTTGCTGGAATTGCCGCAGGCGACCAACGGCAATGCAGCCAGCACGATGAGGAGGGCAGGACGCGTCTTCATGGGCGTTGCGTAGTCCGCTTCTGGGGCTGAAACAAGGCGTCATAGAGCAAAGCGCAGACGCCGAGCACAATCGCGGCGTCGGCCACGTTGAACACATACCAGTGCCAGCCCCAGGCGTGCACATCAACAAAATCCACCACCGCGCCGAAGCGCAGCCGGTCGATGACATTGCCAATCGCGCCGCCGATCACCGCACCCAGCGCATAGGCGACCAGCAGGTTTTCGGCGCGCCACAGCCAGCGCAGCAGGAAGCCCGCGATGATGACGGCCATGGCCGCCAAGGCCAGGTGGTTCCAAGCGCCATCGCCCGAGAGCAGGCCGAAGGTGACGCCGCGGTTCCACACCATGGTCAAATCCAGGCCCACGGGGCCCAGTTCCAGCAGCGGGATATTGCGCACCGTCGGCAGGTCCACGACGAAGAGAATCCACCATTTGCTGACCTGGTCGAGCACCAGCAGGATGGTCGCGAAGATCAGGCCAGTGCGCAGCATTACGCGCCCACCACGGCGGTGCAGCGCAGGCAGAGGCCGGTGTCTGCGCTGACTTCGGGCAGGACTTTCCAGCAGCGTTCGCATTTGGTGCCGGGCGCGCGGGCGAAGCCGACGGCCAGCGTGTCCGCCGTGGCGAGCGTGATGCCGGAGGTGATGCAGAGTTCGGCCCAGGCCTCGGCCGAGAGCAGCGCGGCGTGATCGACCGGCAGGTTCAGCGTGGGCGCGGCTTGCAGGCTGGCGCCGATCTCGCCGCTGGCGCGGGCCTGTTCGAGGACAGTGGTGACGTCGCGGCGGATGGCGCGGATGCGTTCCCACTTTGCGGCCAGCGCGGCGTCGTGCCATTCGGCCGGGATCGTCGGGAACAACTCCAAATGCACGCTGCTGTCATCACCCGGGAAGCGCGCCAGCCAGGCTTCCTCTGCCGTGAAGCACAGCACAGGCGCGAACCAGGTGGTCAGGCAGCGATGCAGCATATCCAGCACCGTGCGCACGGCGCGGCGGCGTGGCGCGTCATGCGCGTCGCAATACAGCGCGTCCTTCCGCACATCGAAATAGAACGCCGAAAGGTCGTTGTTGCAGAAGCCATGCAGCTCCGGGATCACGCCATTCCAGTCATGGCTGGTGACGGCCGCGCGCACCCGCGCATCCAGTTCCGAAAGCCGATGCAGCACCCAGCGTTCCAGTTCCGGCAGTTCCGCATGCGGCAGTTTTTCCGCATCCGAGAACTCATCCAGCCCGCCCAGCACCCAGCGCAGCGTGTTGCGGATGCGGCGGTACAATTCCGCCTGCTGCTTCAGGATGGCGGGGCCGATTCGAAGGTCCTGCGCGGTGTCGGAATTCATCACCCAGAGGCGCAGGATATCGGCGCCGTATTCCTTCAGCACCACCTGCGGCTCGGTCGTGTTGCCGAGCGACTTGGACATCTTGCGGCCCTGTTCGTCCAGCACGAAGCCATGCGTCAGGATGGCCTTGAAGGGGGCGATACCGCGCGTGCCCACACTTTCCAGCAGGGAAGAATGGAACCAGCCGCGATGCTGGTCCGAGCCTTCCAGATAGAGGTCCGCGGGGAAGGGCAGGTTGCGCTGCGGCAGGACGAAGGCGTGGGTGGAGCCTGATTCGAACCAGACATCGACGATGTCCATGACCTGTTCGTAGTCGGCCGGGTCGCGGCCTTCGCCCAAGAAGCGCGCGGCGGCGCCGGGTTGGTACCAGGCATCCGCGCCCTCGGCGGAGAACGCGTCCACGATGCGGTCCAGAACCACCTGGTCGCGCAGCGGTTCGCCTGTCCGCTTGTCCACGAAGACCGCGATCGGCACGCCCCAGGCGCGCTGGCGGCTGATGCACCAGTCGGGCCGCGCTTCGACCATGCCGCCGATGCGGTTGCGGCCGGAATCCGGCACGAAATGCGTGGCGTCGATGGCGGCCAGCGATTTTTCCCGAATGCGGTTGTGGTCATCCATCGCGATGAACCACTGCGGCGTCGCGCGGAAGATCACCGGCTTCTTGGAACGCCAGCTATGCGGGTAGCTGTGTGTGATGAAGCCCTTGCCGGCGAGCGTGCCCAGCGCTTCCAGCGCAGCCCACACCGCGTCATGCGCCTTGAACACGTGAAGGCCAGTGAAGCCGGGCGCTTGCAGCGTATAGGTGCCGGCATCGCCCACACATTCGGGCACCGGCAGGCCATGTGCGCGGCCGAGCTTGAAGTCGTCCTCGCCATGGCCGGGCGCGATGTGCACGATGCCCGTGCCGGCATCATCGGTGACGAAATCGCCGGGCAGGACGGGCGCTTCGTACTGGTATTCGCCGACATGGCCACGCAAGGGAGAGGCCGCGACGGCACCCGCCAATTCCGCGCCCGCGAACACGCGCGAGACGGTATGCGGGCCAATGCCGCAAGCCGCACACACATCCGGCAGCAGCTTCAGCGCGACCACCAGGCGCGTGCCTGGCTTGACCAGCGCACCATCGGCCACGGCGTCCACATGCACCAGCGCGTATTCCAGCTCCGGCCCATAGGCCAGCGCGCGGTTGGCGGGGATGGTCCAGGGGGTGGTGGTCCAGATGACGATGTTCGCACCCACCAGGCCCGGTGCAGCGGGCGCCCGCAGCACAGGAAACAGCGCATAGAGAATCGCCGACTTATGGTCGTGGTATTCGATCTCCGCTTCCGCCAGCGCGGTCTTCTCCACCGGGCTCCACATCACCGGCCGCAACCCGCGGTATAGCGAGCCATTCATCAAGAAGCGCCCGATTTCCGCCAGGATCAGCGCCTCGGACCGCAAATCCATGGTCGCGTAAGGCTTGTCCCAATCACCCTCCACGCCCAGCCGCTTGAACTCGCCGCGTTGGAATTCCAGCCATTTCTGCGCATAGGCCCGGCATTCGGCGCGGAATTCCAGCACCGGCACCTGGTCCTTGTCCTGCTTCCGCGCGCGATACTCTTCCTCGACCTTCCATTCGATCGGCAGGCCGTGGCAGTCCCAGCCGGGGATGTAGTCGGCGTTGAAGCCCGACATCTGCGCCGCACGGTTGATCACATCCTTCAAGATCTTGTTCAGCGCGTGCCCGATATGCAGCGGGCCATTGGCATAGGGCGGGCCGTCATGCAGCACGAAGGCGGGGCGGTCGCGCGCGGCGTCCCGCAGGCGCTGGTACAGCCCCATGCGCGCCCAGCGGGCCAGAAGTTCCGGCTCACGCTTGGGCAATTCGCCGCGCATCGGGAAGGGTGTCGCGGGCAGGAAGACCGTGCTGCGATAGTCACGGGCGGGTGCGTCGTTCATGGTGGTTCCGTGGGCATATCGCCCTGGCAAATCGTGGCGCGCGTGGGTGTTCCCGGCCCCCTCAGGGGACCGGGCGGAGAATTCGCTGTGGCGCGCGCGCTTGCATGGCGCAGATATGCTGGCGTTGCGGGGTTGTGGTCAAGGCGCATGGTCTCACGGGGTTGTTACCCGCATAGCGCGAATCGATAGTATCAATGTTGAGACGAATCTGAGAATATGCGCTCACCCAAAACGGAACCCCCTCGATGCGTCGCCTCGCCCTCCTCGCACTCCCCCTGCTGGCCCTGGCCGCCCCCGCCGATGCCCGCAACGACCCCATGGTCTGCATCGAGAACACCGGCAGCTACGTCCTGCGCGTGACGGTCGAGAGCCGCGCCACCCCCTCCCGCCCCTGGGCGGTCGAGGGCACGGAGCGCATCCAGACCGGCGAACGCGCCCATTGCGTCCGCGCCGATCGCGGCCTGCGCTTCACGCTGGAAGGGCATACCGGCGAACGCTGGGCCCGCGTCTGCCAGCACAGTTTTGAGGCGTCGAACGCGCAAGCCATCGTGACCGCCCGCGGCACGACTTTCCAACCGACCTGCCAGGTGTGGTGAGGGTCAGTCGAGCAGCCGCCGCGCTTCTGCCGCATCCGCCGCGATCTGCGCGGTCAGTTCCGGCAGGCCGGAAAACCGCTTTTCCTCGCGGATGAAGTGCAACAGCGCGACGGTCACTTCCTGCCCATATAGGTCGCCGCTGAAGTCGAAGAGATGCGCCTCCACCCGGCTGACCGGGTCACCGCCCAGCGTCGGCCGCCGCCCGATATTCGCAACCCCCGGCACCATGCGCCCATCGGCTAGCGTGACGCACACCGCATAGACACCGCGCGCCGGTTCAAGGTGCCGCCCCAGCGCCACGTTGGCGGTGGGAAAACCCAGCAACCGCCCGCGCGCATCGCCATGCGCGACTTCGCCGGCGACGGCCCAGGGCCGGCCCAGCAGGCCCGCCGCGCGTTCAGGGTAGCCGCCCTGCAATTCGCGCCGGATGCGCGTGGAGCTGATGGCGCCCTCCGCATCCGCCAAATGCGGCACGACGGAAAGCCCGATGCCCGCGGCCTCACACGCCTGGCGCAGAAACCGCACATCGCCGCCGCGCCTGTGCCCGAAGGCGAAATCCGGCCCGCAGGCGATGTGCCGCGCACCCAAACCGCGCAGCAGCACCTGGTCGAAAAACGCCTGCGCCGGCATGGCCGAAAGCGCCGCATCGAAGGGCAGCGCGTAGCATAGCCGCGCGCCGGCGGCCTCCAGCGCGGCGGCCTTGGCGGGCAGCATGGTCAGGCGAAACGGCGGGTCTTCGGGGCGGAAATATTCGCGCGGATGCGGCTCGAAGGTCAGCGCCGCCAAAGGCAATTCCGGCCGCGCCTGGTGCGCCGCGCCCAGCACCGCGACATGGCCGGGATGCACGCCATCCATGTTGCCCAGCGCCACCGTGGCGCCGCGCGCGTCATCCGGCAGCTCGCGCCAGCCTTCGAAAATCCTCACCCTTTCGGCCCCGTGGACCAGCGGTGTTCGGCGGTGGGTTGCCAGGTGGCGAGCGTGTCCAGCGCGGCATCGGGCGTGTGCGCGCGGATCGCGATGTCGCGATGCGGCGCGCGCAGAAACCCGCCATCGACCATGCGCTGCGACAGGGTGAAAAACGCGTCCCAATAGCCATCCTCATCGAGGTACACGATGCCCTTGCGGTGAAAGCCCAGCTGGCTCCAGGACTGGATTTCGACCGCCTCCTCCAGCGTGCCGATGCCGCCGGGCAGCACCACGAAACCATCGGCCAGCGCGTTCATGCGGGCTTTGCGCGTGTGCATGTCGGGCACCGTTTCCAGGTGCTGGATTCCGGTGTGCTGCAATTCGCGTTCCTGCAGCGCCACGGGGATGATGCCCCAGACTTCGGCGCCCGCTTCCAGCGCGGCATCGGCCACCACGCCCATCAGCCCGGCATGGCCACCGCCATAGACCAGGCCCAGACCACGCCGCCCGATCGCATGGCCCAGCGCGCGCGCCAAAGCGGCATGCGCCGGGTCACGCCCGATCGACGCGCCGCAGAACACGCATACTCGTTGCAGCGTGGCCGTCATGCGCGCGACGGCACCATCACGGTGGCTTCACCCTCGATCACCGGCTTGCCCTCCACCGTGCAGACGGTGTTCAGCGTGACCCGCTTCTTCGCTTCGTCCAGCGCCGTGATGGTGACGGTCGCGGTGACCGTGTCGCCGATCTTCACCGGCGCGCGGAACTTCAAATTCTGCGCCAGGTAGATGGTCCCCTCGCCCGGCAGGCGCGTGCCCAGCACCGCCGAAATCAGCCCCGCGGACAGCATCCCATGCGCGATGCGTTCCTTGAACATCGACGCCGCGGCCGCCTCCTTGTTGATGTGCACCGGGTTGGTGTCGCCACTCACGGCGGCGAACATCAGGATATCGGCCTCCGTGATCGTCTTGCCGAAGGACGCGCTCTGGCCAATCGATAGGTCTTCGAAGAACATGCTTTTGAACCCCTTGTCTCCGCCCCCTCATAGCAGCGGAATCGCGCGGAAGGAAAAGCGCCCCATGATCGAGATCGGCACCAGCGAACGCCTGCTGGAAGAACTGCGCGGCTGGGTGGAAATGGAAACCCCCAGCACCGACGCAGCCGCCGTGAATCGCCTGCTGGACCATGCCGAAGCGCAGCTGCGTGAAGTGGGCGCGGATATCGAGCGCATCCCAGGCCAACGCGGCTTTGGCGATACGCTGATCGCGCGCACGCGCACCGGCACGGGCAACGCGCCGGTGTTGGTCTCCGGCCATGTCGACACGGTGTGGGACCACGGCAAGCTCACCTCCGACATGCCCTTCCGCATCGACGGCGACCGCGCCTATGGCCCGGGCATCTACGACATGAAGGCCGGCAGTTTCTTGGCCTTCCACGCGGTGCGCGAAATCCTGCGCCAGGGCGTGCCCACCAACCGCCCCATCACCCTGATGCTGACGCCCGATGAGGAGGTCGGCTCCCCCACCTCCCGCGCGCCGATCGAGGCTGAGGCCGCGCGCGCTGCGGCCGTCCTGATCCCCGAACCCGCCGGCGGCCCCACCGGCTGTGCGGTCACCGCACGCAAGGGCACCGGCGGTTTCACCATCACAGCTCGGGGAAAGTCCGCACACGCGGGCGGCAATTGGACCGAGGGCAAAAGTGCCGTCGTGGCCCTGGCCCGCACCATCCTGGCGATCCACGCCATGACCGATCTGGAGCGCGGCATCACCACCAATGTCGCGCCCATCTGGGGCGGCACGCGCCCCAACGTCATCCCGCCCGATGCCGGCTGCAAGGTCGATTTCCGCGTGGCGCAGGCGGACCAGGCGCCCGAAGTGATCGCCGCCATCCGTGCCCTGGCCGGCGAGCATGACGGCGTGACCATCACCGTCGAAGGCGGCCTGAACCGCCCGCCAATGGTGGAAAGCGCGGACGGGCTGCGGCTCTACGAAACCGCCCGCGCCATCGCCGCGTCGCATGGCTACGAGCTGCCGAAACAACATCGCGGCGGCGGCTCGGATGGCAACTTCACCGCCGCCATGGGCATCCCCACTTTGGACGGCCTGGGCTGCACCGGCCACGGCGCGCATGCGCCCGAGGAACACATCCGGTGGCGCGACCTGGCGCCACGCGGCGCGACCATCGCCGGGCTGCTGTGCCAGCTCTGATCCTCGCGCTGCTGCTGCTCGCGCTGCCAGCCGCCGCGCAGCTGCCCGAACCCGACCGCGCCGCCGGCCTCATGGCCCATGGCGGCCCTGTCCGCGCACTCGCCGCCAGCCCCGCTGGCATCGCCTCCGGCGGTCTCGACCAGGCGGTGATTTTCTGGTCCCCCACCGGCCGCCCCATCACTGTCGCGCGCTGGCACCAGGGCGCGATCGAGGCCATCACCGCCATCCCCAACGCCGGCTGGGCCAGCGCGGGTGAAGACGCTCGCATCGCCATCTGGCCCGCCACCGGCGCCACCACGCCGGACCTGGTTTTCGAAGGCCACCAAGGCCCCGTCGCGGCGTTGTCGAGTGACGGCACCACCATCGCCTCGGGCGGCTTCGACGGCACCGTGCGCATCTGGGATGGAAGCGGCCCGCCCATCATCCACACCGGCCATCGCGGCGCGGTCTCGGCGCTGTTGCACCGGGCGCAAGGCGTGCTCTCCGCCGGCCAGGACGGCACGCTGCGCGCCTGGCCCGATGGCACGGTGCTGGCCGAATTCGGCCACGCCATCACGGCACTCACCACGCTCGACGCCACACACATCGCCGCCGCCACCGTGGACGGCACGGTGCACATCATCGGCCCGGGCGGGCGCGAATTCGCAACCTCCCCGCGCCCCGTGGTGGCCTTGGCCGCACACGGCAGCATGCTGGCCGCGGCCAGCATCGGCGGCGATGTCGGCCTGTGGGACTGGCGCGCAGGGCGTCTGCTGCGCACGCTGCAAGGCCCGGGCCTGCCCGTCTGGTCCGCCGCCTTCGCGCCCGACGGCACGCTCTGGACCGGCGGCGCCGACCGGCAAATCCGCCGCTGGGATGCAGCAACCGGCCGCCCGCTGTCCGAAAGCCCCGTCGCCGCACTATCCATCCCCGAAGATGCGGACCCCCATGGCGCGCGCGTGTTCCGCGCCTGCCAGGCCTGCCACGCGCTCACGCCGGACGCGCCGCCCATGGCCGGCCCGCATCTGCACAACCTGTTTGGCCGCCGCATGGGCAGCGTGGCGGGATACGCATATTCCGAACGCCTGGCCCGCGGCGACATCACCTGGTCGCCCGAGACCGTCGCCGACCTTTTCACCCGAGGCCCGGACATCGTCACGCCCGGCACCCGCATGCCCGTGCAGACCGTGGGCAATGCGGAGGACATGGCCGCCCTGCTGCGCTTCCTGCAAGCCGCGACGCGGTGAACGCGCCCGACCACGATGGTGCGTGAATCGTCCTCGCGCATCGGACTTCTTCTCGTTGTCCTGACGGCGGTGGGCTGGGGCAGCAACTGGCCCATGCTGAAGATCCTGCTCGGCGAACTCCCGCCGATGATGGCGCGCGGCACCGCCGGCGTGGCGGCCGGATTCATGCTGGCGGGCCTCGCGCTGGCGTGGCGCCAACCCATCGCGGTGCCGCGCGTGAAGTGGCCGCGCCTGGTGTTGTCCTCCGCGCTGAACGTCACGGCCTGGATGGGTTTCGCCACTATCGGCCTGGTCTGGCTGCACGCGTCGGAGGCCGCGATCCTGGCCTACACCGCGCCCATCTGGACCGCGATTTTCGCCTGGCCCGTGCTGGGCGAACGCCCCGGCTGGCGGCGCGCCGCGGCGCTGGTGATGGCGCTGTTCGGCGTGGGCATCCTGTTCGGCGGCGGCGGCCTGGCACTGGGGCTGGAGAAGGCGCCAGGCATGGGTTTCTTGTTGTTGGCCGGCATGCTGTTCGGCCTTGGCACCGTGCTGAACAAGCGCCTGCCCTTGGCGCTGCCGCCGATGACGGTCGCGGCCTGGCAGGTGGGCTTGGGCTGTGCGCCGCTGCTGCTGATCGGCCTGTTCGTCGAACCACAGCCCTGGGCGCAACTCTCCGGCCTCGGCTGGTTCTTCCTGGTCTGGATGGCGGTGGTGCCGCTCGGCCTCGCCTACCTCACCTGGTTCGAGGCGCTGAAGCGCGTGCCTGCCACCGTCGCCGCCATCGGCACCATGCTGGCACCACTGGTGGGCGTGGTCGGCGCGGCACTGTTCCTCGGTGAACCCTTCGGCGCGCGCGAGTTGCTCGCGGTCATTCTCATCATGGGCGGCGTGGCGCTCGCCATGCGGCGCTGATACAGGCTGCGCATGCTTCCATTGATACGCCTCTCGCCCGGCCTCGACCGCCGCGTGAAATCCGGCCACCCCTGGGCTTTCTCCAACGAGATCGCCATGGCGCCCGCGCTGCGCGCCATGCCCCCCGGCCCCGTGCGCCTGGAGGGCGATGACGGCGTGAAACACGGCGTGTGGCACTTCAACCCGCACAGCCTGATCGCCGGGCGCCTGCTGGACCGCAACCCCGATGTGGTGCCCGAAGCCCCTTGGTTCCGCGCGCGCATCGCCGAAGCCTTGGCGCTGCGCGAACGCATGGTCGGCGGCGCGCATTACCGCCTGGTCCACGCCGAGGCCGACCACCTCCCCGGCCTCATCATCGACCGCCACGGCGATGCGCTGGTGATCCAGTGCAACACCGCGGCCATGGATGCCGCCACGCCGCATATCGTCGCGGCACTGCACGAATTGCTCTCGCCCCGCGTCATCGTCGCGCGCAATGACAGCGCGATCCGCAAGCTGGAGGGCCTGGAAGAAACCACCGCCCTGCTGCACGGCGCCGACGCCACTGCGACCATCCGCGAGGGCAAGCTCTCCTTCGCCATGGACCTTCTCTCGGGGCAGAAAACCGGCTGGTTCCACGACCAGCGCGACAACCGCGCGCGCGTCGCCGCGGCCGTGCGTGGCGGGTCCATGCTGGATGCCTTCTGCCACACCGGCGGCTTCGGCCTGCTGGCGGCCGCCGCCGGCGCCACCCAGGTCGTGCTGCTGGACCGCAGCGAAGCCGCACTCGGCCTGGCGATGCAAACCGGCGCCGCCCATGGCCTGCGCCAGCTGCGCGCCGAACGCGCCGATGCGATGGACTGGCTGGAAGCCGCCGCCGGGCGCAACCAGCGCTATGACATCGTC
>JAAFHD010000097.1:1452-10200 GCA_013298245.1 Alphaproteobacteria bacterium | reverse complement strand
AACCCGCCATCCGCGCAGCCAGCAGTCGCCACGCCCATGGATGACAGCGTCACATCGCCTTCAGCAACCGCCCCACCGCATCCCCCAACACCACCTCTGGCGCCGGCGCGCCGCTGCCGGGCGGCGGCATGCCCGCGCGTTCCAGGCTGGCGACGCCATGCGACATCGCCCAGACCTGCAGCGCGCGCAGCCTGGCGGACTGCGCGTCCACGCCAGGCGGCAGCCGCGCCGCGATCGCGCCGACCAGCGTGCCGAAGGCATCGCCATCCGGCGCCGATTTCGCCGCGCGCCATTCGAACATGGCGCCGTAAAGCCCAGGCTCTTCGCGCGCGAAGGCCAGGTAGGCCGCGCCCATCCGGTCCAGCCCGCCGCTGCCCGCCAGCCTTTCGCCGAACAGCGCGAAGCCGCGCTTGCACAGCTCCGCCAGCATCGCGTCGCGGTCCTTGAAGTGGCGATAGGGGGCCGAGGCCGAAACGCCCGCCGCCTTCGCCGCCTCCAGCATGGTGAAGCCGTGCGGGCCGCGTTCGGCGGTCAGCTGGCGCGCGGCTTCCAGCAGGGCCTCGCGCAGGTTGCCGTGGTGGTAGCCGCGGCGGGGGGGCAAATCCGGCGTCGCCTTGCTGTCGCCAAGCGCCACCGGATTTGGCTGCTTGTGCGAGGGCGATTCACGCCCCGGCGGGCGATCGCGCTCAGGTTCGGTCATCCCCAGCCCTCCGTCACCACGCCGTGGCGGCGGCGTTCGGCGGGCAATTCCTGGCCCAGCATGGCGCAGGCCACCGCTTCCGCCACGCGAATGCCATCCACGCCGGCGGAGAGAATGCCGCCGGCATAGCCGCCGCCCTCGCCGGCCGGGTAAAGGCCTGGCGTGTTGGGGCTTTCGCAACCATCCGTGCGGTCGATGCGCAAGGGCGAGGAGGTGCGGGTTTCAACGCCGGTCATCACCGCGTCGCCCATGTCGAAGCCGGGCAATTGGCGGGCCATGGCGGGCAGGGCCTCGCGCATGGCGGTGACGGCGTAGTCGGGCAGGCAAAGCGCCAAATCCGTGGGCGTCACGCCGGGCTGGTAGCTGGGGGTGACGGTGCCCCGCGTGGTCGATGCGCGGCCGGCCAGGAAATCCGCGACGCGCTGCGCAGGTGCCCGGTAATCGCCGCCGCCGGCGATGAAAGCCTGGCGCTCCCAGTGGCGCTGGAAAGCGATGCCCGCGAGCGGCCCTTCGGCGCCGAAATCGCGCGCGTCCACGCCCACCACCAGGCCGGCGTTCGCGTTGAATTCGGCGCGGGAATATTGGCTCATGCCATTGGTCACGACCTGGCCTTCCTCGGAGGTGGCGGCGACGACGCGGCCGCCGGGGCACATGCAGAAGCTGTAGACGCTGCGCCCATTCGCCGCGTGAACTGTCGCGGGCGGAATGGCCCAGCGCCAGCACCACATGCCGGCAGGGCAGGGTGGTGCCGTCCGACAGGCGCAATCCCCGCACGGCGCGGGTGTCGTCCAGCAGGACTTCTTCCATGCGCGTGCCGAAGCGGTATTCGCCGCCCAGTGCTTCGATTTCCGCGCGGATGGCTTCGACCACGGAGACCAGGCGGAAGGTGCCGATATGGGGTTTGGAGACGAACAGGATCTCTTCCGGCGCGCCGGCTTTGACGAATTCCGTCAGCACCTTGCGGCCATGCAAAAGCGGGTCGCGGATTTGGGAATAGAGCTTGCCGTCGGAGAAGGTGCCGGCACCGCCCTCGCCGAATTGCACGTTGGATTCGGGCTTCAAGGCGTTGCGGCGCCACAGGCCCCAGGTGTCCTTGGTGCGTTGGCGGACGGGCTGGCCACGTTCGAGGATGATCGGGCGAAAACCCATTTGCGCCAGCAGCAGGGCCGCGAAAATCCCGCAGGGGCCGGTGCCGACCACCACTGGGCGATCGGCCAAATCCGTGGGCGCATGGGCGATGAATTCGTAGCGCATCGAAGGTGCTGCGCGGATGCGTTGGTCGCCGCGCGCGACCTGCGCGGCTTCGTCCGCCACCGCCGCGTCCACCGAATACACCAGGCGGATCGCGCGTTTCTGGCGCGCATCAAAACCGCGGCGGACCACCTGGAAGGATAGCGGCGCGATGCCCAGCCGGTCGCGCACCGCATCGGCCAGGGCATCCGGCGGGTGGTCCAAGGGCAGGCGGATTTCGGTCAGCCGCAGCATCGCGTCCCCGTGCCATCGCGGCCCCGCGCGCGCAACCATTGCGCCGCGCGCCGTATGCCCATTGCGCGCTCCGCCATATGCCCATTGCGCGCTCCGCCATATGCCCATTGCGCGCTCCGCGCGGGGCCGATATCCGACCGGCTTCGAAGGAGATCGCCCATGCTTCGCCGCAGCCTGCTTGCCCTGCCCCTCGCAGCACCCGCCTTTGCGCAGGGCACGCCCATCCGCATGATTGTCGGCTTCGCCGCCGGCGGCCTGACCGACGTGACGGCGCGCCTGATCGCGACCGGGTTGCAGGAGGCCTGGGGCACGCCCGTGGTGGTCGATAACCGCCCCGGTGCGGGCGGCAATATCGCCAGTGAATTCGTGGCCCGCGCGCCCGCGGACGGCAACACACTGCTGATGGCCTATTGCGGCCAGGTGACGATCAATCCGCACACCTATTCCGGGCTGACGTTTGATCCGCTGCGCGACCTGGTGGGTGCCACGCGGGTGTCGCGCGCGGATGTGGCGCTGGCGGTGAACCCGGGTTTTGCCGCGCAGGATTACGCGGGCTTCCTGGCCGAAGCGCGGCGCGCGCCGGGTGGGTTGAACTATGCCTCCGCCGGGCCTGGCAGCCTGGTGCATGTGGTGATGGAATTGCTCGCGCGCCGCACCGGCGTGCCACTGACCGGCGTGCATTTCCGCGGCAGTGCGGCCGCCATTCCCGAAGTTCTGGCCGGGCGCATCCCCGCCATCATGGACCCCTTGCCGACCATCCTGCCGCATATCCAGGCCGGGCGTTTGCGCGGGCTGATGGTGGCGGCGGAGCGGCGTTCCGCGGTCGCACCCGGGCTGCCGACGAGCGGCGAATTGGGCCTGGCGGACTTCGCCTTCGACAACTGGTTCGGGCTGTTCGCGCCGCGCGGGACCGGGGCGCCGGTGCTGGAGCGCGTCGCGGCCGCGACGGCTGCCGTGCTGCGCCAGGCGCCGGTGAATGAACGGATGACCGGTGCGGGCAACATCCCCGCGCCGACCAGCCCGGCCGAAGTGCAGGCCTTGGTGACGGCGGAGCATCGGGTGTTTGGTGAGGTGATCCGGGCTGCGAATATTCGCGCGGAGTAGGGGGCGTTGCCCCGCCCCCGGACCGTGCCGCCAAAAGGCCTGCGGCGCCTTGATCGCGTATGCGTCCTGGCAAGGCTGAGGGAGAGGGCTTCAAGGTCGCAACACTGGTGCAGGGCGTTTGCCGCCCTCTCCCTCAGCCTTGCCAAAACCCGGGTTCCAAGGGCCTCCCGGCCCTTGGCAGGTGGGGTCTGGGGAGGACAGCGTCCTCCCCAGGATCGCCCGCGCCTACCGCGCCCCGCGCATCATCCCGAAGATGGCCATGCCGCCGGCCAGGAAGGACAGGATGATGAAGCTGGCGACTGGCCAGGACATCGGGTTGGGGATCGCCACCATCAGTGTCAGTGCCACGGTGATCACGAAGGCCGGGAATTTGGCCTGGTCGAGCACGATGGCCATCACCACGCACAGCACTGCTGCCATCAGCAGGAAGGCGATTTCAGCACCCATTCGATGTACTCCGGTTTGATGTCGGAACGGTCTTATAGTGTCCAGCCGCCGTCGATTACAACAGCCTGTCCGGTCATGAAGGCGCTTTCGTCGGAGGCCAGGTAGACGACGATCTGCACAAGTTCTTCTGGCGTGGCCAGGCGGCCCATGGCCTGGCGGGCGATGAAGGCGGCGCGGGAGGCCTCGAAGCCGCCGGCGGCGGTGGCGTTGGCGGCGATGCGGTCGTGCAGGCTGGGGGTGTCGACGGTGCCGGGTGCCAGGCAGTTGCAGCGCACGCCCTGGGCCACGGTGTCGGCCGCGACCGCGCGCGTCATGCCGATGACGGCGGCCTTGGTGGTGCCATAGACGAAGCGGTTGGGGGCACCTTTGATGGAGCCGGCGGCGGAGGCCATGTTGATGATGGAGCCGCGCTTGCGGTCCAGCATGGGTGGCAGGGCGGCGGCCAGCACCTTCCACATGGCGCGCACGTTGAGTGCGAAGGCGAAGTCCCAATCGGCGTCGGTGCAGGTGAGCGCGGTGTTCTGGTGGACGTAGCCGGCGCAGTTGAAGAGGGCGTCGAGTGGGCCGGCGCTGGTGACGGCGCGCAGGACCGCAGCGTCGTCCAGGACGTCGAGTGCGTGGGTTTCGATGCCGGCCGCCGCCAGGCCTGAGAGCTTGGTGGCATCCTTGTCGGTGGCGACGACGCTGCCGCCCTCGGCCGCCATGGCGAGGGCGGCGGCGCGGCCCATGCCTTGCCCTGCGGCGGTGACGAAAATGCGCTTGCCTGCGAGCCTGCCGGCCATGGTGTGTCCCCCTTGATTGCAGGCCAGGAAGCGCACCACGGCGCAGTAGAAGGTGATGGTGACGACCAGGTCGGTCATGTGTTCGTTGTTGAAATGGGCGCGCAGGGCTTCGAAGGTGGCGGCCGAAATGCCCGGGCCGGCGGCGGCTTCGCGGGCGGCGAGCAGGACCAGGCGGGTGACCACGTCCAGGGTTGCGGGGCGGCCTTCCGTGTCGGCGATCAGCGCGTGGATGTCGGCTTCGGTGACGCCGAAATCCATCCCGATCTTGACGTGATGCGACCATTCGTACGGCGCGCGCGCGACCCAGCCGACTTGCAATATCGCCAGTTCGCGCAGGCGTGCATCCAGTGTGGAACCGTAGCGGATGAACTGCCCCAACCCCTGGAAAGCGCGCAGCGCGTTCGGGCTGTTCGCCAGGCACCGGTAAAGGGTGATGTCGCGCTTCATCAGTTCCTGGTGTTCGGGTGCTAGGTCTTCGCGCAGCACATCGGGCAGGCGGGCCATTCAGGAGATCTCCCGGATCAGTTTGGCGCGGAGCGCGCGCGCGAGGTCGCGACGGTTTTCGGCTTCCATGACGAAGGCGCCGGGGCCGCCCATCACGTCGCGGCGGTAGTGCTCGGCCAGGGGTTCGCCGGCGCGGGTGAGGCTGCCGGGGCCTGCGATCGCCAGCGCATTCACCACCATGCCGCGGCGGACGACGATGTCGCGCGCCACCGGTGCTGGGCGGTGGCTGCGGGAATCGGGGCCGTCGCCGGAGACATCGATCACCAGTTGTTCGGCGGTGAAGGGGCCTTCGCGCAGCATGTGGGAGGCGTGGTGGATGGCGTCGCCGATGGCGTTCCAGCTTTGTGGTGTGCGGGGGGCGGCGATCAGCGCGTCGGCCACGCGGCGGGCGTCGGCCGCACCCGCGATGCGCATCCAGTCCACCACCACGGCGGAGCCACCTGGGCTGCCCCATTCCAGCATGGCCACGCCGATGGCGCCGCGCGATTTGGATGCGATGGCGGCCAGCACCGCGCGGTCGGTCAGGGCTTCGGCATAGCCCTCGCGTTGGAGGGCGAATTCATCGGCGTCGATGGAACCTGACGCGTCCATCGCCAACACCAGCAGCACGTCCAGCGCGTCGCGCGCGGCGGCGGGGGCGGCGATCAGCGCGGGCGTGGCAAGCAGGGCGCGGCGGTGCATGGGGCAAGCCTGCACCCGTGCATTCAGCCGGGCAATGCCTTCAATTCGGTCTCGACGAAGGATAGCGGCGCGGTGCCGCCATTGATGACATTGTGCTCGATGCCGGCAGGGCGCTGATAGGCGACGCCGGCGGTCAGCGCTGCTTCCGCCTTGGACCCGTCAGGGAATTCGATGTGCAGCGTGCCGTCATGCACGGGCACCACCACGTAATACCAGCCGTGGCGATGGAAGCCGGTTTCGGCACCTGGCGCGAAATCCCAGCGGGTCACGCGCACATGCGCGTCATCCACCTGAACGGTTGCGTGCGCCGGTTCGCGGCAGCGGAGATTCGTCGTCTGGGACAATCAGCAATTCTTCCGGTTTGAAGCGATCCCAACGCAGCACGCCATCAACGAACCAGATGCACAAGAGCTGCGCATCATCGTCAAGCTGGCGGACCGTCATCAACGGGCCCGCCGAACGCAGCCTGACAGTGGTTCCGACCTGCATGGACGTCCTCATATTCATTGTGAGGGCATCGTATTTCACCAAGTGAGATGTGCAATCCTTCTATTCGGCGGCTTGCTTCAGCATGCCGGGCAGCGGGATCGCACCCGTCGCCACCCAGGTCGCCCAGGCGGCGTCAGCCACGGCACCGGCCAGCGGCAGATGCGGCGGGCGGATGTTGCGCCAGGCCATGTCACCGGTGCTGCGCGCGATCACTTCGCGCAAGCAGGGGATCAGCGGCGCGCTGGTGGCGGCCTTGCGGGTGGCGCTGAGCATCACCTGTGCCGCGTCGGCCGCCGGGCCAGTGCGTTCGCGATAGACGATGCCGCCCCAATGCGAATTGGCGTTGGATGCGGCGGTGATGCAGCCAGCACCACCTTCGGCCAGGATGCGTTGCAGAAATTCATCGCTGCCCGAATAGACCTCGAAGCCGCGCGGGGCGAAGGCGTCGATCATCGCCTTCATGTTGGCGTAGTCGCCGGACGAATCCTTGACGCCCTTGAAGACGCCGGGGTGCGCGTCCAGCAGGCGCTCGATCAGCGACAGGGTGAAGGGCACCGCGGATTGCTGCGGGAAGTGATAGAGATACAGCGCCACACCGCCGCCGACGCGCTTCACCACTTCGTCGAAATAGGCGAACAGCCCGTCATCGGACGGCGCCTTGTAGTAGAAGGGCGGCAGCAGCAGCACGCCGGGGCAGCCGGCATCGCGCGCGTGTTTGGTCAGTTCCACCGTGTCGGCCAGGGATGCGCAGCCGGTGCCGGGCATCATGCGCGCCGCCGGCACGCCGCGCGCGATCAGGCCTTCCAGGATCGCCTTGCGTTCGTGCAGGCCGAAATTGTTGGCTTCACCCGTGGTGCCCATCACGCCCAGGCCGTTGCAGCCATTGGCCAGCAGCCAATGCGCGTGGGCGGCCATCGCATCCAGGTTGGGTGACAGGTCGGCATGCATCGCCGTCAGCACGGCCGCGTTCACGCCGCCATAGAGTGCGTTTTTCATCGGGTGTTTCTCCTTCTTGGCAAGGGGCGGGCGGTGGGCGGGACGCGCCCGGGCCAGGCCACCACATGATCTTCCAGGGCGTTCGCATCGCGCTCCGGCACGGTGCGGCCGATGACGCTGATGCCAGCCTCATGCACGGTTTCGGCGCGGCCGGAAACCAGGGGGTGCCACCAGGCCAGGTCCCGGCCCTCGGCCACCATGCGATAGGCGCAGCTGGGGGGCAGCCAGTCGATCTCGCGCACCAGTTCGGGGGTCAGGCGCATGCAGTCGGGCACGAAGCGGCGGCGTTCGGGATAATTGCCGCAGCGGGCGGTCTTGGCGTCCAGCAGGCGGCAGGCGACTTCGGTGAAATACAGCGCGTTGGTGTCCTCGTTGCGTAGCTTGTGCAGGCAGCAACGGCCGCAGCCATCGCAGAGGCTTTCCCACTCCGCGTCGGACATGTCTTCGAGGGTTTTGGTGCGCCAGAAGGGCTGCATGGATGCTGGATAGCGCGATTTTTGCGGAATGGCATCAACCGCCTGTTCAGTTTTCCCTGGCAAGTATGTCGGCCTGCATTGGGATTGTGGTCATGGCTCGTTGGTTCACCATTCGTCGGCTGTTGAGCAGCGCCTTCGCCCTGCTGGGGTTGGTGCTGCTGGGCGCGCTGGGCTTCACCGCCTGGCAGGCGCAGCGCGATGTGCGGCAGATGGATGCGCAGGCGCGCGCGATGTTGGCCGCGGTGGATATGGGCATCGGCATCGCGGGCCTGGCGCGGGAGCGGTTCGAACTGGGCCATATCCTGGCCCAGCCGGGGGCCATCACCGCGCCGCAGCGGACCCTGCTGCAGGAACTGCGCGCCGACACTGCACCCATGCTGGCCGCCGCCGCCACGCTGCTGGTGCTGGCACCATCGGCCGAGGGTGCGGCCGCGCTGAATGCGCTGCCCGATGAATTGGCCGCACTGCGCCGCAACAGCGATGCGCAGGCCGCACGGCCCGCCGCCGCGCGCGACCAGGCCCAGCTGCGCGCCATCCAGCAGGAGGGCAACCGTCTGGTCCAGGCGCTGGCCGAGGCCTGGATGGAACGCCTGCCCGCCGCCGCCGGGCGCGACGCGGAATTGCTGCGTGGTGCGGAAACCCTGCGCCTGGCCTGGCGCCTGCGGGAGGCTGCCGGCATGGCGCGCGCGGCCATTCACCAGGGCCTGGCCAGTGGTGCTGCGCCGCCTGCCGCGGCGCTGTCGCAGATCGATGAATGGCTGGCGAATGCCACGCTGTTCAAGGAATTGCTGGCCGGCCAGCTGCGCGCCGGCGCCGGCGGCCCGCCCGCGCTGGAGGCGCTGGAGCGCCTGACGGAACGCTTCGCCGGCCCCGAAAGCCTGCTGGAAGGTGCGCTGTTGACGCTGGATGACTGGCGCGGCGGTCAGGCGCCGGAACTGACGGCCGCTGAATGGATCACGCGCTCGGAGCGCAGTTTCGCTGAAATCCTGGGGCTGAAGGGCATCATCGCCGATGCGGTGCGCGGCTTTGTCGCGGCCGAAAGCGGCGCGGCCTGGCTGCGCTTCCTGTTGAGCCTGTGCGTGGC
>JAAFHD010000097.1:0-1442 GCA_013298245.1 Alphaproteobacteria bacterium | reverse complement strand
GTCGGCCGGCGCGAATGACCTGGTGGTGGCCGACACCGCGCGGCATGACGAGATCGGCGCGCTGGCCCGCGCCATGGCTGACTTCCAAGGTCAGCAGCGCGAGGCCGCGCAGCTGCGCGATGCCGCCGAGGCTGAACGCAACGCCGCTCGCGCAGCGCAGGATGATGCGTTGCGCGCCATGGCCGACGCCATCGAGGCGCAGACGCGTGAGAGCTTTGCCACCATCATGTCCCACATGGATGAATTGCGCACCGAAGCCGAGGCCGCGGGCACCGGCGCGGGTCGCATCGCCGACGCTGGCGATGCGGCAGGCCATGCAGCGTCCGATGCGCTGTCGGCTTCCGATTCAGTGGCCGCCGCCACCGGGCAACTGGCCGCTTCGGTGCGCGAAATCTCCGCCCGCATGGAGGAAGCCGCCCGCCTGACCGGCACCGCCGCCACCGACACCGAGCACGGTGAGGCCACCATGCGCGGCCTGGCCGAAGCCGTGGCGCGCATCGGCGGTGTGGCGCAGTTGATCACCGATATCGCCGGGCGCACCAACCTGCTGGCGTTGAATGCGACGATCGAGGCGGCGCGCGCAGGCGAAGCCGGCAAGGGCTTCGCGGTGGTGGCGAGCGAGGTGAAATCCCTCGCCAGCCAGACCGCGCGCGCCACCGAGGAAATCGCCGCCCAGATCGCCGCCGTGCAATCGGGCACCGAACGCGCCGTCGCCGCGATCGGCGCGGTGCGCGAGACGGTGCAGGGCCTGTCGGGCATCGCCGGCAGTGTCGCCGCCGCCATCACCGAACAAAGTGCCGCGACCGATGAGATCGCGCGCGCGGTCACCCAGACCGCTGACGGCACGCGCCAGATCGCCACCCGCGTCGCGGGGCTGGGCGAAGAAGCGGGCAATGCCGCAAGCCGGGCCGAGCGCATGCGCGGCTTCTCGGACAAGGCGAGCGAGGCGCTGGAAGCGGCGCGGCGCGTGATCATGCGCGCCGTGCGCGAGGCATCAAGCGCCACCGAACGCCGCCAGGCAGCGCGCCAGCCGGCGAGCCTGGCCGCCACCGCGCGTTTCGCCGGGCAGGATCACGCCGTTCAGCTGATCGATGCCAGCACAGGCGGCGTCGCGCTGCTGCCCGCAGCGCGGCTTGGCCCGCCGGGTGCCACCGGCAGCCTGGTGATACCGGGCATCGGCCCGGTGCAGGCACGCATCGTGGCGCATGACCCGGACCGCACGCGCGTGGCGCTCAGCCTGGATGCCGGGCAATTGGGCCGGCTGTCGGCGCCAGGAATGTCACAGGCGGCGTAAACCTGTCGCGGCAGGCGCTTTGCCGTCTTGCCCGACGCGACGGCGCCGTTGTGCAATAGCCCAGTTTTTCTCTGGGAGATTGCAATGGATGGCTTGAACAAGTGGATGTCCGCCAACCCGGCCATGGGCGCGATCATCGTGGCGCTGG
>JAAFHD010000096.1:6843-10232 GCA_013298245.1 Alphaproteobacteria bacterium | reverse complement strand
GGGTGCGTCGCCAGCCAGTGCCGCGCAATCTCCTCCCGCGTCGCAACCCACACATCGCCGCAATGCGCGACATGGTCCAAAAACCGTTCCAGCGCCGCCGCGCGACCCGGACGCCCAACCAGCCGGCAATGCAACCCGACAGACATCATCCGCCCGCCCTCGCGCCGCAGCAGATCCAGCGCATCGCGCAAATATTGCTCGAACCCACCAGGCGCCGAAAACCCAGGCGGCACCGCGAACTTCATGTCATTCGCATCCAGCGTATAGGGCAGGATCAGCTGCGGTTTCCCGGCGACATCCACATAATGCGGCAGGTCATCATCATAGGAATCACTATCGTACAAAAACCCGCCATGCTCCGCGACCAACCGCCGCGTGCGCGGGCTGATGCGCCCCGTGTACCACCCCACCGGCGGCTTGCCGCACAGCCGCGAAATCACCTCCACGCAACGCGCGATCTCGGCGCGTTCCTCGGCCTCCGGCATCGCGTGATAATCAATCCAGCGCCAGCCATGCGACGCCACCTCATGCCCCTGTTCCACAAAGGCCCGCGCCACCATCGGGTGCAGTTCCAGCGCCCGCCCGACGCCATACACCGTCAGCTTCTGCCCACGTGCCGCGAACATCCGCAGCACCCGCCACACCCCGGCCCGCGCGCCATAGTCGAACTGCGTCTCCACCGTCCGATTCCGATCGCCCACGATCGGCGCGCCGCCCGGCACCTCATGCAGGTATAACTCGCTGCCCGCGTCGCCGTTCAGCACGGTGTTCTCGCCGCCCTCCTCGTAGTTGAGCACGAAGGACAACGCGACGCGCGCACCCCCCGGCCACTGCGGGTCCGGCGGGTTGGGGCCATAGCCCAGAAGGTCGCGCGGATAGGGATCGCCAGGGGCCATGCTTGTCATGCCCGCAGGCTGCAACCGCCGCCGCGCCGGATCAAGCGCGGCACCCGTGACACGCACCACACAACCGGGCAGTTTGCGCCCATCGCCGAGGAGATTCGCATGATCACACGTTTCGCTGTCCTTGCCGGCCTGGTGGCCCTTGCCGCTTGCGCCGATGCACCAGCCCCCACTGTCACCGCGCCTGCCGCCCCGACCGTTGCCGCCACGCCCGCGACACCGGCGCAGCCGACGCGCCCGGGCACCTATCCGGTGTTCTTCGAACCCTGGTCCGCCAATCTGGATGACGCCGCGCATTCTGGGCTGACACGTGTTGCAGAACTGGCCCGCGCCAACGCCGCCGTGCCCATTCGCGTCATCGGCTTCGCTGACCCGCAGGGCTCGCGCGAAGCCAATATCATCCTGTCGCGTTTGCGCGCGCGGATCGTCGCGGATGAACTGGTGGAAAAGGGCGTTGCCCGCAACCGCATCCGCATTGAATTCCGTGGCCCCACGCCCGGCTTCGACAGCCTGGAAAGCCGCCGCGTCGAAATCCGCGCCGACAGCGCGCGCCCACCGCGCCGCTGAATGTGAAAGGCGGGGCCGGCCGCCCTACGCCATCCTGCGCGCCCGCAGCGCAGGAGAGCAGGCCTTGCCCCGTCCATTCATCATCATCGCCCTGGCTCTGGCCGGCTGCACCGCCATCCAGGACCAGGTGAATCCCACCTTCCTGACGCCCGTCGCGGCACCATCGCAGCCCACGCCAGCGCCGGCGGCATCGCGTGCGGGCGCTTTTCCAGTCTTCTTCGCGCATGGTTCCGCGGAGCTGGATGCCGCCGCGCACCAGGGCCTGGACCAGGCCGCCAGCATTGCCCGCGCGCGCCCCACCGTGCCCATCCTGATCATCGGCTACAGCGGCGCGGAGCCGATGCTCGCGCGCCAGCGCACGCGCGCCGTTTCACAGGAACTGACCACCAAGGGTGTCGAGCCCGCACGCATCCGCACCATGATGCGCAGCGCCACCGGCATCGCCGATGACACGGTCAGCCGTCGCGTCGATATCCGCGTGGACGAGGAACGCGTCCGCACCGCGCGGCCGTAGAGCATGATCCGCAGAGGCGGCACGCCGGTGCTGTGAATCATTCTCTCAAGATGACTACTGAAAGCGCCGCAACAGCCGGTCGATGTAATCCAACTCTTCCGCCGGCCGCTCGCGCTCCGCCCCACGCCGGCGCAGCTCTTCCTGGATGCGCCGCGTGCGCAGCATTTCGCTCTCATCCGGCACGCGCGTGTCGCTGCCCTGTTCGGCATTGCCCGTCTGGTCCCGAGACCGCCGGCCCAGCGGATCGCGCCCATCACCCAGTTGCTGTTCGCCGCCCGCTTCATCGCCGCCATCTTCACCCATGCCGGCCATGTCGGCGTCATCCGGCTCGCCTTCGCCCTCGCCCTGCTGGCCGAATTGGCGCTGCATCTGCTGCGCCATCTGCCGCCCACCTTCCTGCAAATGGCGCATCGCGCGGTTCTGCGCATCGCGCGCATCGCGGCCTTCGCCCAGTGCATCCTGCGCGTCACGCATCGCCTGGTCAGCGCGGCCCATGGCCTCGGGCACCTCTCCGGTCAGGTCGCCATATTGCTGCATCAATTCGCCCAACGCGCGACGCAGCGCGCGCTGTCGGCGGCCCTCTTGTTGCTGGTCCGCCTGCGCGCCGGGATTGGGCTGCGCCTGCGGCGGCGGCTGCCCGGGCATCGGCCGACGCTGCTGCGCGCGCTGCTGTTCCTCCGCCTCCGCGCGCCGCTGGCCGCGGTCCACCAGGTCACCCTGACGGCGCACCATGTCCTGCACCGCGCCCATCTGCTGCTGGCCGCGCTGACGCTGTTGCTGGCGTTGCGGGTTCTCGCCGCGCGCCACACGCCCTTCCTCTAGCGCGCGCAGCATTTCCTCAAGCTCCGCCAATTCGCGCTGCGCGTCCTGCATGCGGTTCTCGCGCGTCGCATCACGCATGCGATCGGTGCGGCGGTTCAGGTCGCGCTGATCGGTCATGCGGTTCTGCGGCGACTCCGCCAGGCTTTCTGCATTCTCCCGTTGCAGGCGTTCCGCCAGCGCTTCCAGGTGGCGGCGGATCGCCTCGCGCAGTTCCTCGATGCGCCGCTGCGTCTCCTGACGCGCCTCCGAATTGTCCTGGTTTTCGCGCTGTTGCCGCTCGGCCTGTTCCATCGCCTCGCGCAGCGCCTGGCGCGCCTGCTCCAGCGCGCGGGCAGAGCGCGTGTCGCGCCCTTCCTCCAGCGCCAGCGCCATGTCCCACATCAGTTCCTGCGCTTCCGCCACCGCCTCCGCGCCGCGCCGATACAGCCGGTTGCGCGCAACCCGCAGGCCCAGCAGCGTGGTGGTGTCGTTCTCGAATGCTTCAGGCGCGCGGGCGATCCCTTCCAAGCCGCGCCGCGCCGCCTCGCGCGCATCTGGCGCCACAGACAATTCGCGCCGGATCGCCACCAGCGCCTGCGCCACCG
>JAAFHD010000096.1:0-6833 GCA_013298245.1 Alphaproteobacteria bacterium | reverse complement strand
GAAACTGCGCTCCGGCAGGGTCAGCGTGGCATCATCCGACGCGCCGGTCTGATCCGCGCCATCTGTCGCGACCAGCCGCAGCGTCACCGGCAGCCCGGCCCAGGGATGCGCGGAAAAATCCGGCTGCGCGAGGCCGCGCGCCTGGCGCGGATGCCCCGTCGGCAGCGGCAATTCCAGCACCAGCGGCGGCGCATCCGGTCGCGCCACCAGCCGCGCTTCCAGCCGCAACGCGTGCACGCCCCAGTCATCCTCGGCGCGCCACGGCACGCGCAGCGCAAGCCCACGTTGCGCCCGCGCCGGCGCCTCCGGAAAGCTTGCGCGCGGCGGCGCATCGGCGCGCAGGGTCAGCGACCATTCGGCCAATTGCGCGCCATCGCGGCGCAGCGCCACGCGGCCGGCCTGCGTCAAATCCGCTTCCATCGCGAAGCTGGCGGCATCCAGCGCGCGCGCGGCGACCGCACCGCCCGGCAGCAGCAGTTCCGGCGCCGCACCCGCGCGGCCCGACAGCGTGACCGACAGCTTGCTGCCCGCAGGTGCCGTCGCCGCGCCACCGTCTGGCGACAGGAAAATCGGCGGCGCGCCGGTATAAGCGGGCGGCGTGATCCACGCCTCGATGCGCAGCGCGACCGGCAAGGGCGTCGCGGCGAAGGCCGGCAGAAATGCGCGTTCCAACCGCTGCGGCGCATCCGGCCCGGCGATTCCGATGGCCGCAACCAGCCCCACAAGCAGCCCTGCGCGCAGCGCCCGCGGATCGCGCGCCGCCAGGCCCGGCCGTGGCAGCCCCACGCGCAACCGCTTCACCAGCGCGGCCATGCGCGCCTGGTGCAAGCGCCACACCGCCTGCGCGAAGGGGTCGCCCCCCGCAGGTCGATCAGCCAGCGCCTGCAAAGGCCGATGCGCCAGCCCCGACGCGCTTTCCAACCGCCGTTCCGCCGCGTCATCATCCGGTCGGTGCCAACCGCGCAGCGCGCGCCGCACGGCCCAACCCAAGGCACCCGCGAACCCCACCAACAGCGCCACATGCCACCACGCCGGCAACAGAGCTGGCAGCCCCAGCAGGGCGATCACCAGGAACAAACCCAACACCGAAAGCGCCGGCCAGGCACCGGGCCAGAAGGCCTCCCATCCCAGCGCCAGCCTTGCCAGCGCGCGGCGACGGGCCAGGCCCGGCGGCGTCACGCGGCCAGCCAGTCGGGCACCGATTGCCCGGCCAGCAGCGCGTCATACCCCTGGCGCTGGCGCACGACGGACCAGCGCGCCCCTTCCACTAGAATTTCGGGCGCCAGCGGGCGCGCGTTGTAGGTGCTGCTCATACTGGCACCGTAAGCACCCGCGTCGAGGATTGCCACCAATTCTCCACCGGGCAGGTCCGGCAGGGCGCGATGCGTGGTGAAGGTATCGCTGCTTTCGCAGACAGGCCCGACCACATCCGCCGCCGAAACAGGCGCATGGAAGCGCGTGGGCGAGACCGGCAGGATGCCGTGCCAGCTTTCATACATGGCCGGGCGAATCAGATCATTCATCGCCGCATCCAGGATCACGAAACGGCGCGCGGTGCCCTGCTTCTGGATCACGACGCGGCAGAGCAACACGCCGGCCGGGCCGCAAATCCAACGCCCCGGTTCCAGCATCAGTTCCAGCCCGAGATTGCCGAGGCCCGAATGGATGGCGCCGGCCAGTGCCTCTGGCCCGGCGGGCGTTTCGTCACGATAGGGAATGCCAAGCCCGCCGCCGCAATCCACGCGCGGCACCGGCAGCCCCCGCGCGCGCAGCGCCACCACCAGCTCACCCAAACGCCGATACGCGGCCGCGTAGCTGCCAATGCCGCGCGTGATCTGGCTGCCGATATGCACGGCCAGGCCCACCGGCTCCAGGCCCGGCAATTCGCAGATGCGGCGATACAAATCGGGCGCCAGCGGCACATCCACGCCGAACTTGTTTTCATCCGTGCCGGTGGTGATTTTCGCGTGCGTCTTCGCGTCCACATGCGGGTTCACGCGCAGCGCCACGCGCATGCTGCGGCCCAGCGACACGGCGATGGCGGAGAGCATTTCCGCCTCCTCAGCACTTTCCAGATTGATCTGCTGGATGTCCTCCGCGATCGCCAGGCGCAATTCGCGTTCGGTCTTGCCGACGCCGGAAAACACGATGTTCCGCGCGGGAATCCCGGCGGCGCGGGCGGCGCGCAATTCGCCTTCGCTGACGATGTCGGCGCCAAAACCCTCGCGCGCCAGCAGTGCCAGCACGGCGATGTTGGGGTTGGACTTCACGGCGAAATGGCAATGCGCGTTCAGCGCGGCATCGGACAGCGCGCCAGTCAGCGCCCGCGCCCGCGAACGCAAGGTCGTCGCCGAATACACCCAGGCCGGCGTGCCCACCGCATCCGCCAGGCGCGTCAGCGGCACATCCTCCACGCACAGCCCCGCGGAGGCGTGCATGGACAGCATGGGCCGCGCGGCGAGCAATTCGTCGAGCGTGGGATCAGGGGTGTCGAAAACGGGAGCGTCAGCCATGCCCCGGTTATGGCGGCGCGGCGCGTTGGCGCCAAGCGGTGCAGCTATTCCGCCGCCTTCAGCAGCCGGCCGCCCATGCGGGCTTCCGCCCAATCCCGGCATGCCTCGCCGAAGACTTCGAAAATACTGCGGCTGTGGGAATCGCGTTCCCAGTCGTATTCCGGGTGCCATTGCACGCCCATGGCGAAGCCGCGCGCATCCTTCACGCGCACGGCTTCCACCGTGCCATCGGGCGCCCAGGCCTCGGCCTCCAGGCGCGGCGCCAGGCGCTGCACACCCTGGTTGTGCAGGGAATTCACCGCGATGGATTCACAATTCGACAGCCGCGCCAGCAGCGTGCCAGGTGCCAGCCGCACCGCATGCGCCTTGCCCGTGCGCACGGCCGGGATGTGCTGGTCCGACGGCGTGGAATGGTCCATGCGCCCCGGCAAATCCTGGATGCGCTGGTCCAGGCTGCCGCCCAGCGCCACGTTCAATTCCTGCATGCCGCGGCAGATCGCCAGCAGCGGCACGCCATGGTCGATCGCGGCGCGGATCAACGGCAGGGTGGTCGCGTCACGTTGGTGGTCTTCGGGGGTGCCTTCGGCATGGGCCGGGCCGTCGTAATAGCTGGGGCACACATTGGACCGGCTGCCGGTCATGATGATGCCGTCCACGCGCGAGAGAATTTCTGCCACAACCTCCGGCCCCGCGGCGGGCAGCAGTACGGGCAACCCGCCCACCGGCCCCAGAATCACACGGACATAGCTGTCTGACGCCGCATGGTTAGGCGTGTTGAAAAGGCCGAAGCCCTTCACGCAGCAGGAGATTCCAATCAGCGGACGCATGGCCAAGCCCCAGGGAAACTGTCGTCGTTTCGCAACATCCATGGAGAGCGTGTCACAATCAAGGCATCAAACCATGTGCGCAACGCATGCGCGCTCCGCGTTTGCCTGGAAAACTGGCATCATTCCGCGGTGGCGTTGGCCGCGCGTGCCTGATCGGTCCAGCGGCGGACCTCGCCGGCCACGAAGGCCTGGAACTCGGGGCGCGAAAACCGACCGGGCAAGGCCACGATGCTGGTCAGCAATTCGCGCACTTCCGGCGTGTCCAGCATGGCTACGCATTCGGCGTGCAGCCGGTCGGCCAGCGCATCTGGCAACCCTGCCGGGCCGGAAATGCCGAACCAGGTGGGCGCTGTCATCTGCGGCAAACCCAGCTCGGCGAAGGTCGGCAATTGCGGTGCCATCGGCACGCGCGTGGCGGCAGTGATGGCGATGATCCGCAGGCGCTCATTGCGAATGGTTTCTGCCAGCGTCGTGATCATGCCGTTGATCTGGCCGGCCACCAGGTCGGTATTGGCCAAGGCACTGCCGCGATAGGGCACATGCACCAGCGGCGCGCCGGTGGCCCGCGCGAGCGTTTCGATCAGCACATGCGCGCTGCTGCCATTGCCCGCACTGCCCATGGTAAGCCCGCCCGGCGTGCGGCGCGCCCAGGCGACGAATTCTTCCAGCGTGCGCGGCGGAGACGCTACATTCACGACCAGCACCGACGGAATTTCCGCCAGCAGCGCGATGTGGGTGAAGGCGGTCAGCGGGTCATAGGGCAGCGCGCGATAGACGCCGGGCGCCACGCCATTGCTCGCGATGTTGGACAGCAGCAGCGTGTGGCCATCGGGGGCCGCTTTCGCGACCAGATCAGTGCCGACAGTGCCGCCCGCGCCGGGCCGGTTTTCCACCACCCATTGGCCGCCGAGGCGCGTGGCCAATTGCTGCGCGGCCAGGCGCGCCACGCGGTCGGTCGGGCCGCCGGGCGGGAAGGGCACCACCAGGCGCACCGGCCGCGCCGTGGGCCAGGATTGCGCCAGGGCGGGTGTCGCGAGCGTGGCAGCGAAGAGCGTGCGGCGATGCATGGCGTTACTCCCTGGCGGCGGCGGCGCGCAGGCCGTTGATCATGGAGGAGTTCATCAGGTGCGCCTTCATCCGCGCGGGATCGGCGCAGACCGCCTGCAATTCGGCCAGCGCAGCGCGGCGCGCGGCAGGGTCCTTCTGACGCATGCGGGCGCGGTTGCGGTCGGCCTGGGCGATGATGTCGTGTTCGGCGACGGGGCGGCGGCGGCGTTCGTAGCGATCGGGGTCGGCGCCCGTCAGCAGCGTATCGGCCAGTTCGAAGGCGTCGTGGATGCCGCCATTCATGCCCATGCCGCCGCTGGGGGAGTTCAGGTGCGCGGCGTCTCCCGCCAGGAAAAGCCGACCATGGCGGTAGCGCGAGGCGAGGCGCTTGTGCACGCGATAGGGGCGGATTTCGGCGACCTGCGCGTCTTCCATGGCGGGATGAATTGCCGCCAGTTTGCGGCGCAGCGCGTCGGGCTGCATCGCATCCTCCGGCGTTTCGCCGGGTGCGGGATAGAGGCTCATGCGCCAGCGGCCGGGCACGCGCAGCAGCGCGAAAGTGCCGTCGAAGGCGGGGCTGGAGGTCCACAGGTAGTTCACGTTGGAAAGCCCGGGCATGACGGTTTCCACCGCGAAGGTGGTGGTCGCGAGCAGCGTGGTTTCGGGGTAGATATCGCCCGCGAATTCCGCACCGATCGCGCTGCGCACAACGCTGCGCGCGCCGTCGCACCCGACCGCGTGGCGCGCGCGCACGGGCGCGAGCGCAGGGCCGGAGATGGTCACGCCATCATCATCCTGCGCGACATCCGTGACCTGCGCGCCGAAGCGCACCACGCCCGCCGGCAGCGCCGCCAACAGCAGCGCGCAGAGCTTCTGTTGTTCCGCCTGCAAGCGATATGGATGCGCGGTTTCGCCAGCCAGGACCGACAGATCGAACAGCGCATGTTCACCCGTTTCGTGCCAGCGGATTTGCCATGTCGGCGTGACCAACCCGGCGGCGATCAACGGCGCCGCGATACCCAGCGTGTCCAGCATATCCAGCGATGGCGGGTGGAAGGTCGAAGCGCGCAATTCATCCGGCAGCCCAGGCGCCGCCTCCAGCACCACCACATCCCGCCCGGCGCGCGATAACAGTAGGGCCAAGGTCAGCCCAACAGGTCCGGCGCCGATGATCGCGATATCCTTCATGGGCGCCATCTTTGCGGCCGGCCGCGCGCCAGGACAAGATGCGCGCATGACCACGCATTACGCCCCCCGCGGCCTGCTCGGCGTGCTGACGCCGCAGGCCAACACCACCGTCGAACCGGAATTCGCGCTGATGCTGCCGCCGGGCATGGCGATGCTGAACGCGCGCATGACCAGCGACAAACCCACCATCATCGCGCGCCTGCTGGACTATCTGGACGGGCTCGAAACCCACGCCGCGCAATTCGCCAATGCGCCCGTCGGCGCCATCGCCTTCGCCTGCACGGGTGCCAGTTATTTCGCGATGCCGGAGCGTGAGGACGCCGCCGTTGCGCGCATCCAGGCCGCGACCGCGCGGCCCTTCGTGACCACCGCGACCGCGGTGCGCGATGCACTGGTGGAACTGCGTGCGCGGCGCATCGGCCTGGTCTCGCCATATCCGGATGACCTGACGCGGGCGGGCATCGCGTATTGGGAGGCGCGCGGCTTCACGGTTGCGGCGGTGTCGGGTGCGGCTTTGCAGGATGGCGTCTTCCACCCGATCTACGCGATGGACGAAGCCGGCGCGACCGAGGCGTTGCGCGCGCTGGACCCCACGGGCCTCGACGCCATCGTCATGCTCGGCACCGGCATGCCGACGCTGGGCGCGATCCGCGCGCATCCGTTCTGCGCCGGCGTACCGGTGCTATCCTGCATGCTGGCGCTGGGCTGGGCCTCCGCGCGCGCTCTGGGCGATCCGCGCGGCGTGCTGGACTGGGTGCGCGGCGCCGGTTGGGGCGCGCGGCTGGACACATGGCGCGCGGGCGTTCAAACGGCGGCACCGTAAAGGAGCATCCCATGCCGCAACCCGCCCACCCCGCCGCCATCAACGGCCTGACCCTGAAGCAGGCCGAGACCATCGCCGACGCCGCGCTGGCCGCCGGCCGCAAGCATGGTTTTCTTCCGCTCACCGTCTGCGTGCTGGATGCCGGTGGCCAGATGAAGGTGCTGAAGCGCGAAGACGGCTGCTCCATCGCGCGCCAGGACATCGCGCATGGCAAGGCCTATGGCGCCATGGCGATGGGCTTCGGCACGCGCGAATTGGCGCGCCGTGCGGCGGGCGCGCCTGGCTTCACCAACGCGCTGTCTGACCTGACGGGCGGCCGCGCCGTGCCGGTGCAGGGCGGCGTGCTGGTGCGCGATGCGAACAACGTGCTGCTGGGTGCCGTCGGCATCACCGGCGATACCTCGGCCAATGATGAGATCTGCTGCATGGCGGGCA
>JAAFHD010000095.1 GCA_013298245.1 Alphaproteobacteria bacterium | reverse complement strand
GCGTCCTGGCTGTATCGCTGGGTGATCTATGCCGGCGTCTTCTGGCTGGCATGGAGCATGGATTGGCGGCTGGGTGTGGTGGTGATCGCACTTGTCGGGCTGTTGTTCGTGGTGCTGCCGATGGCGCAAGGTGCCAGGGCCATGCGCGGCGCCGGTCGCGCCGGCTGGCCCGCCTTGCTGCTGGTGGGTTGCGCCATCGCGCTGGTGCTGGTGCCGTTGCCCGAACGCATCACCGCCGAGGGCGTCGTCGAACAGCAGGGTGCGCGCGACATCTTCGCACCCGGTGATGGCGTGCTGCGCGCCGTGGCCCCCCCGGGCGCCGTCACCGCCGGCACCGTGCTGATCGACATCCGCAACCCCGAGACTGATCGCATGCTGCGCCAGCTGGTGCTGGAGGAGCAGCAGATCGTGGTCGAACGCCGCATGGCCGATCCGGGCCGCTTGGACGCACTGGTCGCGCGCGCCGACGCCAACGCGCAGCAGCGCGCAGAGCTGGAGGCAGAGCGCGCCGCTTCCATCATCACCGCGCCGGCCGCCGCGCAATGGCTGCCGACGCGCGCCGAGCCCATGCAGGGCGCCTGGCTGCGGCGCGACGATCAACGCGCCCTGGGCATGCTGCTGCCCGATGGCGCGCCGGTGCTGATCCGCCTGGTGCTGGACCAGCGCGACGGACCGCTTGCCATCGCGGCGCTTGAGGCTGATGCGCTGGTGCCGATGCGCGCGCGCGGCGCTGCCACGGCGCAGTTCCACGCGCGCCCCCTGACCACACGCCCTGAGGCGCGCGCCGACCTGCCGAGTGCCGCACTGGCGCAATCCGTGGGCGGGCGCATCCCGGCAACACCTGATGCACAGGGGCGGATGATCGCGCAGGAACGCGTTTTTGAACTGCGCATGACACCCAGCGCGCCGATCACGCTGCCACACGGCGCGCGTGTGGAAGCGCGTCTGTCCCTGCCGCCCAGCGCGCTTGCGGCACGGGCATGGCGCATGGCACGTCAAGCCCTGCAACAACGCTTGGCCACATGATGCCGACACGCCGATTGCTGCTTGCCCTTCCCGCTCTCGCGCTGCCCGCGCGCGCGCAAGGGGCGCCCGTGCGCGGCCCGGTGCGGGCGCGGCAGCAGGCGCAGCTCGGGCCGCTCGCCGACGGCATCGTCAAGCACATCGACGCGCAGGAAGGCCAGCGCGTGACGCGCGGCCAGGTGCTGCTGCGCCTGGATGATGAGGTGCAGGCCGCGCGCATCGCCATGGCACGCGCGGCCGCGGAAGCAGAAGGCGATCTGCGCCAGGCGCAAGCCGCCGCCGCCGAGGCCGCGGCACATGCGGGCCGCGTGGGCAACGCGGCGCGCGCGGGTGGTGCGATGCCCTGGGAAAGCCAAGCCGCCGCCGCACGCGCCACCGTCACGCGCGCAGCCGTCGATGCCGCGCAGGACCGTCGCGCGCTGGAACGCCGCCGGCTGGAACTGGCCTTGGCCGAAGCCGAAATGCTGGTCATCCGCGCGCCCTTCGATGGCCGTGTGTTCAAGGTGGACACCACCATCGGCAGCCCGCTGACCCGCGCCGACCGCCCCATCACCGTGGCCGATCTGCGCGAATTGGAAGCGGTGCTGTTCGTGCCGGCCGGGGCCATCGCAAACCTGCGCGAGGGTGCGGTGATGCCACTGCGCCTGGGTGCCCCCATCAACCGCGCGGTGCCCGCCGAACTGCGCTTCATTGACCGCATGATGGACGCGGCATCGGGCCGCTTCCGCTGCGTCTTCGCCATCGCCAACGCCGATGAAGCGATCCCGGCGGGCGTCGAGGCGGAACTCTCGCTCGCATGAGTGACGCGCTGGCCGATGCATTGGCCGCGCTGCGGCGCGCGGCCGCGACACCCGGCTTCTTCGAGATGATCGCGGCCTTCACGCGCGACCTGACGGCGGCCGATGCGGTGCTTCTTTCGCGCGGCACCGAACGCCGCGCCACCACTGGCTCTGTGCCCGATCTGTTGGTGCAGACCGCCGCCGGCGCTGAGGCCGCCGGCACGCCGCGCGTTGATGGCGATGGCACCATCACCACGCTTGCGGTGCCTTGCCTTGGTGGCGCTTTGGGCGTCGCGCTGCGCATTGCCAACCCCATGCATGCGGCGCTGACGCGTGAACGCCTGCAGATGCTGGCCGCCGTCGCGACGCTATCTGGTTCCGAAGCCGCACGCGCTGCCGCCGCGATCATCGGCGTGGCGCTGCCGCCGGCGCTGGCCGAGGCCGACCCAGCGCGCGCGCTGCATGTCGCCGCTGCCGCGATTGCCGCGATGCTGCCCGCGCGGCGCGTCGCGATCGGCGCCTTCCGCGCCGGGCGCCTGGTGCACATGGGCGTGTCGGACGCCGCCGATATCGCACGCGCATCCGAAGAAGCGCGACGCATCGCGGAAGCCTTGGGTGCCGCGCGCGACGGGCTGCCGGGTGCTGCCGTCGCATCGGGTGACATCGCGCTGCTGGCTGAGGATGCGGCACCAGGGCTGCCGCTGGCGGCAATCGCGGCTGGCCTTGCGCCACTCGCCGCGGCACGCGCGCGGCACCGCCGCCTCGGCCTGCGCCCTTGGCATGCCGCGACAGCGGCGGGCATCGCGCTTGCGCTGTCCATCGTGATCCCGCGTGAGGCGGAGCTGGTCGCCCCCTTCGTGCTGGCCGCGCGCGAAAAGCACGTCATCACAGCCCCCTTCGACGCATTGCTGGACGAGGCACGGCTGGAACCTGGCGACCCAGTGGTTGCAAATGAAACCATCCTCGCGCGCCTCAACACGCGCGAAGCCACGCTGGAACTATCAGGTGCGCGCGCGCGCGCCGCATCCGACCGGCGCGAGGCCGATATCGCCCGCGCGCGCGGCCAGCCAGGTGCGGAAATGGTCGCAGCACTCGCCGCCGAACGCGCCGAAGCTCAGATCGCGCTGCTGGAAGACCGCATCGCGCGCGCCACCATCCGTGCGCCCATCGATGGCGTGATCCTGGCCGGCGATTTGCGCCGCAGCCTCGGCCAACCCATGACGCGCGGGCAGACCATGTTCGAAGTCGCACGCCCCGATGCACTGCGCGCAGAGGTGCTGGTGCTGGACGCGGATGCCGCACGCTTGGCCGCCGATGCGCGCGTCACACTGGCCCCCGCAGCCAATCCAGGGCGCCGCATCACCGCGCGCATCGAGCGCATCCACCCGCTGGCCGAACAGGTGCAGGGCCGCAACGTGATCCGCGCCATCGCGCAGATCGAGGATGCTGACGCCACCGGCCTGCGCGCGGGCATGGAAGGCCAGGCGCGCATCGCCGCCGGCCCTGGCAGTTGGGCGGGCTGGCTGTTCGGTGACCTGGTGCGCGCAGTCCGGGCGCGATTCTGGCTGTAGCGCCACTCGCTTGACCAGGCATCACATTTCCATGATGTAACGCGCTCGCAACTCCGTGTTGCGTGAGACATCAAGGAAGACGACCCCATGCACCCTGCCCTGCGGCTTTGCCTGCTTCTCCCCCTGCTGGCGCTGATGCCGGCCTGCGCGACCATCACCACGGGTTCGACGCAGAATGTCACCGTGATCACCGAGCCCCCGGGGGCCGCCTGCACGCTGACGCGCGGTGATTCGACACTCGGCGAGGTGCGCCCGACACCTGGCGTCATCAACATCAGCCGCAGCCATCGCAACGTGGATGTCGCTTGCCAGGCCGAAGGCCGGCAGAACGCGACCGGCGTGCTGACCTCACAGGTGCAGGCGATGACGGCGGGCAATATCCTGGTCGGCGGTGTGATCGGCCTCGCGGTGGATGCGGCGTCGGGTGCGTCGGCGCGCTATCCGGAGACGATCACGGTGGCACTGCCGCCGACCTGACCGCCTTCAAGCGCGCCGCTTCATCGTGAGGCGGCGCGCATCCTGGCGCACCGCGACTTCGGCGAAGCGCGCCCGCACATCCTCAGGCCACTTCGCTACCTTGCGCGTGGTGGCATCGACACACAGGTAGAGCACCTCGTTCATCGAGGTGGTCCAGCCTTCGGTGTGGTGGAACATCCGGTGTTCCACCATCAGGCGCTTGTCGTCGAAATCCAGCACCCGGCTCTCGCTGCCCAGCGGGTCGTGTTCCAGCATCTCGCGCTGGTAGTCGAGCCAGCTTTCCACAGCGAAAGTGGTCAGCCCGCGCGCCCGTAGCGCTCCGCCAATCCCCAGCACAGGCCATAGCCGATCCGTCTGGTAATCGAAGATCACCAGATAATAGCCCATGTTCAGGTGGTTGTTGTTGTCGCACCAGGCGCGCGTCACGCGCGCGAGTTCGCCCTGCCAGCGGAACCAGCCATCGACCAGCGCCGGCTTCTCGCCATCCTCGACGAAGGGCATGCGTCAGTGGATCTCGTCGGACTTGGCCAGCGCGTCCTTCAGCTTGCCGATGTCAAAGCCGGGTGCGCGCGCCATGCCAAGGATCACCGCTTCCTTGCGAGTCAGCAGGTCGATGGCGCCGGGCAGTTTCGTCACGCAATCATGCGGGATCACCACGGCACCATGGCGGTCCGCGTGGATCACCTCGTCATGGTTCACCGCCATGCCGTGGATGGTCACGGGGCGCTGCCAATCCACCACATGCACCCAGGAATGCGAAGGGTTGATGATGCCCAGCAACTGGAAGCCAGGTGCGAGCGCGTCCAGGTCGCGGAACGACCCATTGGTCACGCAGCCCTCCGCGCCGAGGCCCTTGTGGACGGCGCTGTTCACCTCGCCCCAGAAGGCGCCGGTGCCGGGCACATCGTCCAGATCCTGCAGCACGACGATCGAAGGCATCGCGGCATTCGCGACGTATTCATACCAGCCGATGCGCGCAGCCCGATCCGCCTCCTTCGTGCGCCCCGACGGGAACGCCGCGCGGATGGTGCCAACGCGTGCCAGCCCGCAGATCGGCTTCATCTCCGGGAAGGCAACCTGGAAGGGGCGCACCGTAAAGCCATGCGTGCGCCGTGCGGGCACCACCAACTCCAGCGCATTGCAGATGGTGGGTGTGTCCCAGGCCTTCAGCGCATCAAGATCAGCGGCGGTGAATGGGTATGCGGTCATGGCGTTTCTCCTCTGCCGCAGTGTCGCGGCGGATACGCGCGCGGTCAAACCACCGGCGTGACATTGGCATGACGCAGTTGCCTGGCGCGCGACGGCTCGCTACCGCTTGGTGATGCGCCGCGCGATCATCCTGTTGCTGCTGTTGACCCTGCCGGCGGCCGCGCAGACGGGGCGCTTCGGCTCGGCGGGCGTTTCCAATGTCGGGCCGCCGGAACTGGCGCTGTTCCCGGGCCTGGCCGCGCTGCAGGACCGGCTCGAGGAACAGGGCTGGCTGGTGCGCGGCCAGTCCACCTTCGTGCTGCAGGGGCACACTGGGTTTCGTTCGCCCTATCAGGGTGGCGCCTCGATGACGCCGCGGGCGAATGCGCGCAACACCTTCTCGGCCGACCTGATTCTGGGCCGCCAGCTATGGCGCGGTGCAGAGGTGATCTTCAACCCGGCGCTGTCGCGCGGCTTCGGCCTGTCCAATTCCGTGGGCCTCGCCGCATTCCCCAACAACGAGGCGTTTCGCCTCGGCAGCACCGATGTGGTGCCGTGGATTCCGCGGCTGTTCTTCCGCCAGACCATCGGGCTTTCGGGCGACACCATCCCATCCGATGACGACCCGCTGCGCTTCCACACGCCGCTGCCGCGTGAGCGTGTCACCATCACCATCGGCCGTTTCTCGGTCTGGGATATCTTCGACGACAATCGCTACGCCCATGATGCGCGCACGCAGTTTCTGAACTGGGCCTTGGTCGGTGGTGCCGGCTTCGACTACGCGGCGGATGCGCGCGGCTTCACCAACGGCATCGCGGTGGAATGGGAAAACGAACGCTGGGCGGTGCGCGCCGGTGCCTTCCAGGTGGCGCGCGTGGTCAATGGCCTGGGGCTGGACCGCTCGCCGCTGGCAGGCTTCCAGGCGCTGCTCAGCCTCGAGCATTTCTGGCGCATCAATGACCGCGCGGGGGCGGTGCGCGTGATCTACGGCGCATCGCGCACGCGCCAATCATCCTGGGGAGAATTGCTGGCGGGTGGCGACTTCGAAGCGAACCCCACGCGACGGCGCCTGAAGCACAATCTGGGTATCAGCTTCGACCAGGAAATCGGCCCCGATTGGGGCGTCTTCGCCCGCGTCTCCTGGAATGACGGGCGCACGCAGAACTGGATGTTCACCGAACAGGATTTTTCCGTGAGCGCCGGCGCATCGCTGCGCGGCGACCGCTGGGGCCGCGCGGGCGATACGGTGGGCATCGGCACCAATCTGGGCTTTGCCAGCCGCGGCCGCCGACGCTTCCTGGAAGCCGGCGGCATCGGTTTCATCGTCGGCGATGGCCGGCTGAACTACCGTCCCGAATGGATCTCTGAGCTCTACTATGATGCGCGCGTGGCCCCCGGGTTGAACCTGGCGCTGAACTATCAGTTCGCGGTCAACCCGGGCTACAACGCTGATCGTGGTCCGATCCATTTCCTCGCACTCCGCCTCCGCACCGCTTTCTGAAGCAGCTTGGGCGCCGGCCGCGCGCGCCGGGCTTTTCGCGTTGGAACCACGCTTCGCCGCCATTGAATCCCGCGCCGGACCGCTGCCCTGGCGGCGGCGCGATGCAGGATTTCCAGGGCTGCTGCGCTGCATATGCGGGCAGATGATCAGCCAGGCAGCGGCCGCGTCCATCTGGGCCAGGCTGAACAGCATCGAAGGGGCGATGGAGCCTGCGCGTTTCGTGGCCATGGATGACGCGCTGCTGTGCGGTGTGGGTGGCCTGTCGCGCCCCAAGGCCGCGCATGCGCGCAGCGCGGCGACGGCGATCATCGATGGCCGCATCGCGCCCGCGCGTGTCGCCGCACTGGATGACGCAGCGGCACTGGACGCGATCCGGGCAGTGAAGGGGCTCGGCCCCTGGACCGCCGCGATCTACCTGCTGTTCGCCGAGGACCGCGCGGACATTTTCCCACCGGGTGATGTGGCACTCGCCGCCGGTGCCGCCCATCTGCTGGAACTGCCCGCGCGCCCCGATCCGCGCGCGCTGGTGCAGATGGCGCAGGCCTGGGCGCCGCATCGCTCCATGGCCGCGCGGCTGCTGTGGCATCACTGGCGCCACGCCACCGGCCGCGCCGCCGGCGAGGCTTGACCGCACGGCACCCGCGCACACAACTGCGATCATGTTTCCTGCATCCATCACGGCGACACCCGCGCCGCCCATTCCCGCCGTCCGCGCCTGGGCCGCGCGCTACCATGGCGCAGCACCGCTGCTGGATGTGACGCAGGCGGTGCCTGGCTATCCAGCGCACCCCGAACTACTCGCGCGCATCGGCCGCGCGGCCGGTGACGCGGCCTTCGCCGGCTATGGCGCGATCGAGGGCGATGCGGAGTTGCGCGCGGTGCTGGCCGCCGATGTATCCGGCTTCTATGGCGCGGCGATCGGGGCTGACCAGGTCGCCATCACGGCGGGCTGCAACCTGGCCTTCGCGATGGTCATGGCCACACTCGCCGGCCCCGGCGCGCGCGTCGGCCTGCCCACGCCGTGGTACTTCAACCACCAGATGACGCTGCTGATGCAGGGCGCCACACCCGTGCCGATTCCCTGCCGCGCGGAGGACGGCTTCATCCCCGACCCGGCGCGAATCGCGCCGTTGCTGGATGGGCTTTCGGCGCTGGTCCTGGTCAGCCCCAACAACCCCACCGGCGCCATCTATCCGCCGGAAACCCTGCACGAGATCGCAGCGCTGTGCCGCGCCCGCGGCGTGTGGCTGGTGCTGGACGAAACCTATCGCGACTTCCTGCCAGGGGCGGCGCCGCATGCGCTGTTCAGCGCGAGCGACTGGCCCGAACACCTCGTGCATCTCTACAGTTTCTCGAAGGCCTATTGCGTGCCGGGCCATCGCCTGGGCGCGGTCATCGCAGGCGGTGCGGCGCGCGAGGCGCTGATGAAGGCGCTCGACAGTTTCCAGATCTGCCCCGCGCGCCCGGCGCAGATCGCACTGTCCTGGGGCGTGCCGGCACTGACCGAATGGCGCGCGGGCAACCGCGCCATCATGGCCGAACGTGCGGCCGCTGCACGCGCCGCATTGTCGCAGGTGCCGGGCTGGCGGCTCGATTCGCTCGGCGCCTATTTCGCCTTTCTGCGCGTGCCGGAGGATGGGCCGGATGCGCTGGCGGTGGCCGAAAACCTGGCGGTCGAACGCGGGCTGTTGTGTCTGCCTGGCCCCTTCTTCGGCCCGGGGCAGGAACGGCATTTGCGCCTGGCCTTCGCCAATGTGGACCTGACGCGGATCGCCGAAATCCCCACCCGTCTCGCCTCAGCGAAAAACCCGTGGTAAAATCCATCCACCACGCGGGTGTGGTGGAATGGTAGACGCGACGGACTCAAAATCCGTTTCTGGCAACAGAGTGTCGGTTCGAGTCCGACCTCCCGCAATTCACTCCGTCAGCCGGATGCCGGCGCGGCGGATCACACCTCCCCACAGATCGTATTCACGCCGCACCAGGGCCTGGAATTCCTCTGGCGTGCTGCCGGTGGGTTCGGCGCCATCGCGCGCCATGCGTTCGCGGATATCGGGACGGGTCGCGGCCTCGCGCACCGCTTCCGAAATGCGCGCCACAGCCGCTGGCGGCGTGCCTTCGCGCGCAAAGACACCGAACCACAGATAGGCGGAGAGTTGCGGCCAGCCGGATTCGGCGAAGGTTGGGATGTCGGGCGCGCTGGCCAGCCGCGCGGACGACGACACCGCCAGGATGCGCAACGACCCGGCGCGGTGATGCGTGATGGCGGGCAGGATGCCATCCACGCTCATGCGGATATTGCCCGCGATCGCGTCGGTCAGCATGGGGCCAGAACCGCGATACGGCACGTCCTGCAAGTCCAGGCCCATGGTCGCTTCGATCAACTCGCCGAACACATGCGTCATGCCGCCGCGGCCGACCGTGCCATAGCTGTGGCGGCCGGGTTCGCGGCGCATGATGTCCACCCATTCGGCGAGCGTCCGCGCGGGGAAGCCAGGATGGACGTGCAGCACCATCGGCAGCCGGTTGCCGGCGGAGACCGGGATGAAGGCATCCGGCCGATATGGCAGGCGTTCGTACATATGCGGGTTGGTGGTGAAGATGGCCTGGCCGCCCCAGAGCAGCGTGTGGCCATCGGGCGGTGCTTCCAGCACGGCGTTGGCGGCGATGGCGCCAGCGCCGCCGCCACGGTTTTCCACCACGACCGGCTGGCCCAGAGTTTCCGAAATACGCGCGCCGATCGCGCGCGCGCCGTTGTCGGCGGCACCGCCGGCGGCGAAGGGAACCACCAGGCGGATGGCCCGCGTGGGCGCCCATTGCGCGAGCGCCGGCGTGGCCAGCGCAACCCCGAACAATGCGCGGCGCATCATTGGCGTTCGATCCCCACGGTCTGCGCCATCTCCACCCATTTGCGGGTTTCCTGGATCAGGAAGGCGCGGTTCTGTTCCGACGTGTTGGGGATGGGCGAATAGCCCATGCGGCCGAGGCGCGCGGCGACTTCTGGGTCGCGCAGCACCCTCTGCAAAGCCGCATTGGCGCGCGTGACAGCGGCGGCCGGCGCGGGCTGCACGGTGGCCAGGCCGAACCATACGGTCAGCGAAAAACCCGGCACGGTGCGCGAGATGGGCGGGATGTCGGGCGCCAATGGGAAGGGTTCAGCCGTGGTCACGCCGAGCGCGCGCACGCGGCCCTCGCGCACCTGCGCGAGGCCATTGGCGAAGTCGGTGAAGGTGCTGTCGATGCGGCCGGCAATGACGTCGGTCAGCGCTTCCGGGCCGCCGCGATAGGGCACGCCGGTCATCTGCACGCCAGCCGCGCGGTTGAGCATTTCGCTCGCCAGCATGGCGGAGGAATTGCCGTGGCTGAAGGTGAGTTCGCCGGGCCGGCGGCGCGCGCGGTCGATCAGGTCGGCGATGGATGTCGCGCCCGTATTCGGCGCCACGACCAGGTATGGCGCCTCGGCCACGTTGCCGAGATGCGCAAAATCATTCAGCGGATCATAGGCCAGGTTGCGCACCGTCCAGGTGTTCAGCGAACCATTGGTGACGGACAGCACGACCCAGGTATGCCCATCGGGCTGCGCGGTGCGCGCGGCCATGGTGCCAACCACGCCATTGCCGCCGGGGCGGTTTTCGATGACCACGGGCTGGCCGAGTTCCGCCGACAGCGGTTCCACCAGGTTTCGGAACAGCGTGTCGGTGA
>JAAFHD010000094.1 GCA_013298245.1 Alphaproteobacteria bacterium | reverse complement strand
TGATCAGGTGGCGCGCAGGTGGTGCGGGATCGTTGCGGCGCACCGCGGGCACCAGGCGCGACGCATAGGCCGCGGGAAACACCCACAGGAATCGCGTGACGATCAGCACTGCCGAGATCACGCTGGCCTGCCACAACAATTCGCCCCAACCGCGTTCGGCCAGGCGGTCCAGCATGTCGTTCAGCGACAGGCCGATCAGGATGAATACCAGGGACGTCAGCACGAATTCGATGAACTGCCAGACGTGTCGCGATTCGATGCGCGTGCGCGCGCTGAAGGCGCTGTGCTGCGCCTGGCCGATGATGATGCCGGTGGTGACAACGGCCAGCACGCCGGACAGATGCAGCGCCTCCGCCCCCAGAAATGACACGTAGCAGGCGACGAAGCTGGTGGCTGTATCCAGCAGCGGATCATGCGTGCGGCGGATGGCCCAGATCATCGCCTTGGCCGCGACGAAGCCGACCGCGATGCCGCCCACCGCCACCAGCACGAAGCTGCCCGCCACCTGCCATGCGGGCGCGGTGGCGCCGGCCAATGCGGCCGCGACCGCGAGCCGATACAGCACCAGCGCGGAGCCATCGTTGAGCAGGCTCTCGCCTTCCAGCACGGTCACGATGCGGCGCGGCAGGTTGAGCTTTTGCAGCACCGCGGCCGCCGCCACGGCATCGGGTGGTGCGAGGATCGCGCCGAGTGCGATGGCCGCCGCCCAGGGCAGTTCTGGCAGCAGCATTTTCGCCACCCAGGCGATGGCGAAGGCGGTGAAAATCACGCAGCCCACCGCGAGCAAAAGTATCGGGCGCAGGTTGCGACGGAAGGCGCGCCAGTCGGTCCGATAGGCGCTGGCCATCAGCAGTGGCGGCAGGAAGAAGGCGAGCGCGACATCCGGGTCCAGCTGCACATCCGGCAGGCCCGGCATGAAGGCCAGCACCATGCCGCCCAGGATCAGCACGACGGCGTAGGGCAGGTCGAACCGACGTGCCAGAAGTGCGAGGCCGATGCAGGCGGCGAGCATCCAGAGGACGGCGTGAACAATCTCCATCCGGCGCTTGTAGCAGCGGGGCGCGGTTGCGTCTCGGCGTCGCGCGACGCTTGCGGTCAGGGCGCACATGGCCGAACCTTGCGCCCGCAAGATGGGAGGCAGCGGATGCTGGCCAATGCGCCGGATTACGGCCTGGATTTCGGGCTGGGCGAAGAGCTCGACATGCTGCGCGACAGCGTGCGCGGGTTTTCCGCCGATCGCATCGCGCCGATCGCGGCGGAGATTGATCGGACGGATGAGTTTCCGCGCTTCCTGTGGCCGGAGATGGGCGCGCTGGGACTGCATGGTATCACCGTCGCCGAGGAGCATGGCGGGGCGGGGCAGGGGTATCTGGCGCATTGCATCGCCATCGAGGAAGTGAGCCGCGCGAGTGCGTCGGTGGGGCTGAGCTATGGCGCGCATTCGAACCTGTGTGTGAACCAGATTCATCGCAACGGGACCGAGGAACAGAAGCGGCGATATCTGCCGAAGCTGATCAGTGGTGAGCATCTCGGTGCGCTCGCGATGAGCGAGCCTGGTGCTGGTTCGGACGTGGTGTCGATGAAGCTGCGTGCGGAGAAGCGCGGTGACCGCTATGTGCTGAACGGCACGAAGATGTGGATCACCAATGCGCATTATGCGGAGACGCTGGTGGTCTATGCGAAGACTGATCCGGCAGCCGGACCGAAGGGGATTACTGCGTTTATTGTCGAGAAGGGCTTCAAGGGTTTTCGGCCGGCGCAGAAGCTGGACAAGTTGGGCATGCGCGGTTCGCCCACCAGCGAGCTCGTCTTCGAGGATTGCGAGGTGCCGGAGGAGAACGTGCTGGGCGCCGTGAATGGCGGCGTGCGCGTGCTGATGTCGGGCCTGGATTATGAGCGCGCGGTGCTGGCGGCAGGCCCGCTTGGTATCATGCAGGCGGCGATGGATGTGGTGCTGCCCTATATCCACGAACGAAAACAGTTCGGCCAGGCGATCGGCGAGTTCCAGCTGATCCAGGGCAAGGTCGCGGATATGTACACGCGGATGAACGCGGCGCGGGCTTATGTCTATGCGGTGGCGCGGGCCTGCGATGCGGGGCGGACCACGCGCAAGGATGCGGCCGGCGCGATACTTTATGCGGCCGAGATGGCGACGCAGATGGCGCTGGATGCGATCCAGATTCTGGGTGGCAATGGGTATATCAACGAGTACCCGACTGGGCGGCTGCTGCGTGATGCGAAGCTGTACGAAATCGGCGCGGGGACCAGCGAGATCAGGCGCATGCTGATCGGGCGCGAATTGTTCAAGGAAACGGCGTGAAGCTCGCATCGCAGATCAACCTGCGCGGGGAGGAGTTCCGCGCGCGCACGGCGCATAATGGCGCGTTGTTGGAGGAGTTGCGCGCGCGTGTTGCGGCCGCTGCTTTGGGCGGGCCGGAGCGGGCGCGGGAACGCCACACGGCGCGCGGCAAATTGCTGCCGCGGCAGCGCGTGGAGCGCCTGCTGGATGCGGGCGCGCCATTCCTGGAACTCTCGCCTTTGGCGGCGCATGGGATGTATGGGGATGAGGTGCCGGGGGCTGGCATCATCACCGGCATCGGGCGCGTGTCGGGCCACGCCTGCGTGATCGTCGCGAACGACGCGACGGTGAAGGGCAGCAGCTATTTTCCGCTGACGGTGAAGAAGCATTTGCGCGCGCAGGAGGTGGCGGCGCAGAACCGCTTGCCCTGCCTCTACCTGGTGGACAGCGGCGGGGCGAACCTGCCGAACCAGGATGAGATTTTTCCGGATCGCGAGCATTTCGGGCGCATCTTCTTCAACCAGGCGAATATGTCGGCGGCGGGGATTCCCCAGGTGGCGGCGGTGATGGGCAGCTGCACCGCGGGCGGCGCCTATGTGCCGGCGATGTGCGATGAGAGCGTGATCGTCGCGAACCAGGGCACGATTTTTCTGGGCGGGCCACCGCTGGTGAAGGCGGCGACGGGAGAGGTTGTCAGCGCGGAAGATTTGGGCGGCGGTGATGTGCACACGCGGCTGTCGGGGGTGGCGGATCACCTGGCGGCGGATGACATGCATGCGCTGGGGTTGCTGCGACGGATCGTCGGCAATCTGAATGCGGTGGCGCCGCCGTTGGCTGATGGGGTGCGGGCGCCTGCGTATGATCCGGCTGAATTGGCGGGCATCATTCCGTCTGATTTGCGCCAGCCTTTTGACGTGCGCGAAGTGATCGCGCGCATTGTGGACGCCTCCGAATTCGACGAATTTAAGCCGCGTTATGGCACCACATTGGTGACGGGTTTCGCGCGCATCTGGGGGCACCAGGTCGGCATCATCGCGAATAACGGCATCCTGTTCAGCGAAAGCGCGCAGAAGGGCGCGCATTTCATTGAGCTGTGCTGCCAGCGGAAGATACCGTTGCTGTTCTTGCAGAACATCGCGGGCTTCATGGTGGGGCGCAAATACGAAGCGGGCGGCATCGCCAAAGATGGCGCGAAGCTGGTGACGGCGGTGGCGACCGCACAGGTGCCGAAGCTGACAGTGATCATCGGCGGCAGTTTTGGTGCTGGGAATTACGGCATGTGCGGGCGGGCCTATTCGCCGCGGTTTTTGTTCACCTGGCCGAATTCGCGCATCAGCGTGATGGGCGGCGAACAGGCGGCGAGCGTGTTGGCGACCATCCGACGCGACAACCAGCCCGATTGGCCGGCGGAGGACGAAGAGGCGTTCAAGGCGCCGATCCGCGAGAAATACGAACGCGAGGGCGACCCGTATTACGCAACGGCGCGGCTGTGGGATGACGGCATCATCCCCCCGGCGGCGACGCGCGATGTGCTGGGGTTGGCGCTGGGTGCCGCGCTGCATGCGCCGGTGCCGGAGACGCGTTTTGGCCTGTTCCGGATGTGACGATGTTTTCCACCATCCTCATCGCCAATCGTGGCGAAATCGCCTGCCGCGTCATCCGCACTGCGCGGCGGCTGGGCATTCGCAGCATCGCCGTGTTCAGCGAGGCGGACGCGAATGCCATGCATGTGCGCCACGCCGATGAAGCGCATTTCATCGGCGCGGCGCCGGCGCGGGAATCCTATCTGCGCGGCGATGTGATTCTGGATGTGGCGCGGCGCACGGGCGCGCAGGCGATCCATCCGGGTTATGGATTTCTGTCGGAGAATGCGGAGTTCGCGGAGGCCTGTGCGGCCGCGGGCATCGCCTTCATCGGCCCGCCCGCGGCGGCGATCCGCGCCATGGGCAGCAAGGCGGAATCAAAGCGCCTGATGGTGGCGGCCGGCGTGCCGACCGTGCCTGGTTATCATGGCGAAGACCAGGATGATGCCCTGCTGGCGGCTGCGGCCGCGCGCATCGGTTTTCCCGTGCTGATCAAGGCCAGCGCGGGCGGCGGTGGTAAGGGCATGCGCCCCGTTCTGCGCGCCGAGGATTTCGGCCCCGAACTCGCCGGCGCCCGGCGCGAAGCACAGGCCGCCTTCGGCGACCAGCGCATGCTGCTGGAGAAATACCTGCAACGCCCGCGCCATGTGGAGGTGCAGGTCTTCGGCGACCAGCACGGGCGCATCACGCATCTGCACACGCGCGATTGTTCCTTGCAGCGCCGCCACCAGAAGGTGATCGAGGAAGCGCCCGCGCCGGATTTGTCGGACGCGCTGCGCGCGCGCCTGCACGAAGCCGCCGAGAACGCCGCGCGCGCCGTCGGCTACACCAATGCCGGCACGGTGGAATTCATCGTCGAGGGCGATGACGCCTTCTTCCTCGAGATGAACACGCGGCTGCAGGTTGAGCACCCGGTGACGGAAGAAATCACCGGCCTGGACCTGGTCGAATGGCAGCTGCGCGTGGCCGCCGGTGAGGCGTTACCCGCGCATTGGCCACCGCCCGCGCAAGGGCACGCAATGGAGGCGCGGCTCTATGCCGAAGATCCGACGCAGGACTTCCGCCCCTCGGTCGGGCGGTTGACGGAACTCGTCCTGCCGCACGGGCCGATCGTGCGCGTGGATGCGGGTGTTGAGGCGGGTGATGCCGTCTCCTCGCATTATGATCCGATGATCGCCAAACTGATCGCCTTCGGTGACACGCGTGATGCGGCGCTGGACGGCTTGTCCGCCGGGCTCGACGCCACGCATGTCGAGGGCCTGCGCAGCAACGCGATACTGCTCCGCCGCTTGCTGCGCGACAGCGCTTTCCGCGCCGGCGCCCCCGATACCGGACATATCGCGCGCCACGCCGCGACGCTGCTGGCACCGCTGCCGCCCGCGCCGGATTGGATGCTGGCACTGGCGGTCGCCACCTGGTGTTCCTTCGCTGACAAGGGCAGCGAGGGCGCATGGCATGCGAATACCGGATTCCGTCTGTTCGGCGACGCCGAGATCGCGCTGCGCCTGTCCACGGAGGGCGTGGTGCACGATCTGCTCGCGCGTCCGCGGCCGCATGGTGCGCAGGTGCGGCTGGGCCAAGGCCCATGGCTTGAAGCGCGGGTCAGGCCAGGCGGCGGCACCGTCGATGGCGTTCCCTACACCGCGCTGATCGACACCGTCATCATGCCGGAATGGCGCGTGGTGATGGGCAGCGAGGTGTGGTGGCTGAAGCCGCTCGACCCCTACGCGCCCGCGAGCACCGCCGCCACCGCCGACAACCGCCTGGCAGCACCCATCCCCGGCCGCGTCGTCGCCGTGCAATGCGCCGTGGGCGACGCCGTCACTGCCGGCCAGGTGCTGGTGCTGTTGGAGGCGATGAAGACCGAAATCCGCCTGACCGCGCCGCGCGACGGCAAGGTCGCCGCCGTGAATTGCGCGCCCGGCGACAGCGTGGATGAAGGGACGGAACTGGTCACGCTCTGAACGGATGCGCCAGCGCCAGCCCCGCGCGTGCCAGCCCACCGGCCAGGCCCAGCACCGCACCCATCGCGCGATACGCCGCAATCGGCGCCGCCACCTGGCCCAGCATGGCCAGCGCGCAGGACCGCTCGCCATGCTGCGCGAGTGCCACGGCGGCCAGCAGCGCAGCCTCATCGCGCGTCACGCGTGGGCATAGCGGGCAGGCCATCGCAGCGCCCGCTGCCCGCAGCAGCGCATCCAGCGGGACGGCCAGCGCCTCCGCGCCCTCGGCCGCCAGGATCAGCGCGGCGCTGGGCAGCGGTTCGCTTGACGCAGCCCAGCCGCGCATCGCGTCCAACACCAGGGATTCCGCGGGCGGCAGGGCCGCGGCTTCGGCGTTCAGCAGGGGCCAACGGGGCAGGCCGCGAGTGGCCATGGGCGTGTTCCTTCACCAACTGCGCCCAGCGTAGTGCGAATGAGAATGATTCGCAATAACCCTATATTTCGCTCTCCGCCTTCAACATTCGGATGGTCGCGCGCAGCGCATCCGCCGTACGGCCAATCGCCTCCGCATCATGCGCCGCGCTCAAAATCCCGCCGCGATGCCCCATCGGGTCCACGCCATTCACGATCATGCCGAGATGGATTTTCTGCTGCAGCGACTTGCGCGGGTCCGGCTTGAACGCCGCACCCGGCAGCGCCGTCGCATCAAACGCCAGCGGGTTCACATCCAGCCCATCGGGGTTGGTGAACAGGAAGAAGAAGCTGAATTCGCCATAGACGGCCCAGGGCATGTCCTCGCTGGCCAGCACCTGGTTCAGCGCGCTGCGCATGGCGTCGCCAGCGCGATTGGCACGGCCGCAGGCGTCTTCGTCGCGCACGGCTTTCAGCATGGCGGTACCAGCAGCGGCGGAGACCGGATTGGCGTTGTAGGTGCCCGGGTGCTTGATCTTTTCGCGGCCCTTCTTCGCGGTGATGTCGAAGTCCAACGCCTCCAGAATCTCCGCGCGCCCGGCCACCGCGCCACCCGGCATGCCACCCGCGACAATCTTCGCCATGGTGCACAAATCCGCCGTCACACCGCGCGCTTCCTGCGCACCACCAGGTGCGAGGCGGAAGCCCGTCACCACCTCATCCATGATCAGCAGCACGCCATGTTCGCGCGTGACCTCGCGCAACGCGCGCAGGAATTCGCCACCGATCGGCACCAGGCCGGTGGTCGCGCCAATCGGTTCCAGAATCACCGCCGCGAAATCGCCCTCGCGCTCGAACAGCGCGCGCACCGCGGCGATGTCATTGGGCGGCAGCAGGCGCACGCCCTCCGCCGTCGCCTCCGGCACACCCGGCGTGGGCGTGCCGTCAAAATGATTGTCCACGCCAAACGCCATCACGTCGTGCCAACCATGATAATGCCGATGAAACCGCAGCACCTTGTGCTTGCCGGTGAACGCGCGCGCCAGGCGCACCGCCATATGCGTGGCCTCCGTGCCTGATGCCGTAAACCGCACGCGTTCCGCACACGGCACCAGCTCCTGGATCAACGCAGCCCATTCGATTTCCATCGCGTGGCCGGCGCCAAACTGGCTGCCCTTGTGCATCTGCGCGATGGTCGCTTCCACCACGGCGGGCGGGCAATGGCCCAGCAAGTGGCTGCCATGGCCGCCGAACAAATCGACCACGCGATTGCCATCCACATCCCATTTATACGCGCCCTCACCGCGATCCACGTACAGCGGCCACGGCTTCAACCAGCGGCTGTCATGCGCAATCCCCGAAGGCAGGCTGCCCAACGCCCGCGTGTGCAACACCGCACTCCCCGGCGTGCGCTGCATATACGCGTTGATGATCGCCGAATTGGTCAGGCCAGTATCAGGCATGCGCTGTGCTCCCGCTGTGGGCGCGGGTGGCGCTGGTAGCCCTGGAGAGGGGCTTTGCCCCCCTCCAGACCTCCCCCCACCAGGGGTCAACGACCCCTGGACCCGGTGTGGGTTATTCGCCGGATGGGGGAGGGGGCATCAAGGTCGCTCCCGTGGTGATGGGGCGTCATGCCCCCTCCCCCATCCGGCGAAACACTCATGGGTTCCAAGGGCCTTTCGGCCCTTGGTGGGTGGGGGTCTGGGGGAGGGCGAAGCCCTTCACCAGAGTCACCGGCGCCACCTTCGCTCGCTCAGCGCCAGCGCAGCATGTGCCGGCTACTTCTGCAAGGCCGCCAATTCGTCCGCGTAGCGCGCCATGACCTCACGGCGCTTGGTCTTCATGCTGGCGGTCAATAGCCCATTCTCAGTCGTGAAGGGTTCGTCCAGCGTGCGCCAACGCCGGATGCGCTCGATGGTGGCCAGCCGCGCATTCACCCGTGCAAGCGCCTTGTCCACCTGCGCCTCCAGCCCCTCCGCCGGCACGATCAGCGCGACAATGCCCGGCTGGCCCTCACCCGCCACCACGGCCTGCGCGATTTCCGGCTCCGCCATCAGCATGGTTTCCAGCTTGGACGGCGCCACCATGTCGCCCCCCAGCAGCTTGATGAAATCCTTCTTGCGATCGGTGATGTGGATGCGCCCGGCGGCGTCGATATGCCCCACATCGCCGCTGTGCAGCCAGGCGCCGTTGGCGTCGCCCGGCAGGTCGCGCAGCGCGTTGCGCGACGCATCCTCATTGCCCCAATACCCATCCATCACCAGCCCGCCGCGGATCAGGATTTCGCCATCCTCCGCGATCTTCACCTCCACGCCCGGCAGCGGCCCGCCGACGGTGCGCCGATCATTCGCCCAGGGCAGGTTCACCGACACAACTGGCCCGGCCTCCGACTGCCCATAGCCCTGGATCACCGGCATCCCCAGCGCCAGGAAGAAGCCCGACAAATCCGGGTCCAACCGCGCGCCGCCCGAGACCATCAACAGCACCTCGCCCCCAAACCGCGCGCGAATCTTGTCGCGCACCAGGCTGTCCAGCACCGCATCCACCACGCGCTCAATCAACCCAAGCCGAGGCCCATCCATCTTGCGCAAACCCAGCGCCAGCGCCTTGTTGAACAGCTTCTCCTTCAGCCCGCCACCCTTCTCCACCTGGCCTACGATGCGCGACTTCAGCACCTCGAAAAGCCGCGGCACGGCGGTGATCACGGTCGGCTTGAACTCGGCCATTTCCGCGGCCATCCGGTCGGCGCCGCGCGAATAGATCACCTCCACACCCAACATCGGCAGGATGAAACCGCCGACGGTGTGTTCGTAGCTGTGCGACATCGGCAGGAAGGACAAATACCGCCCGCCATCCAGGTTCAAATCGCCCAGCACGCGGCGCGCGCCCTCCGCGTTGGACAGCATCGCGCGGTGCGGCAGCATGACACCCTTCGGGTTGCCGCCGGTGCCGGAGGTGTAGATCAGGCAGGCCAGCCGGCCGGGCGGAATGTGCTCCACCTCCGCGATCAGCGCGCCGGCATCGGCGGGCGTTGCTTCCAGCGTGGACCATTCGACGGCGCGCATGCCATCGGGCGTCGGCGGCGGCGCTTCCATGCAGACCAGCGTGTCCAGGCCATGCGCCTGCGTCGCCGCGGCCAGCACGCGCGCGGCCAGCATGTCGCTGCTGGTGATGGCGATGCGCGCGCCGCAATCGCGCAGCACATGCGCGTGATCGGGGATGGTGTTGGTGGTGTAGGTCGGCACCGTCACCGCGCCGATCGCCATGATGGCGGTGTCCGCGATCAGGAATTCGGGGCGGTTGTCGCTGACCAGCAACACGCGGTCGCCATGCGCCACGCCCAACGCGCGCAGGCCGGCAGCCACGGCGGCCACACGTTCGGCGAAGCGGCCCCAGGTGACGCTGTGCCACGCCTTGTCGCGCCAGCCGCGCAGCATGGGGCGGTCGGGCTGGCGCGCGGCCAGGCCCAGCATCATGTGCGGCAGGCTGCGCCAGCCGCCGACCGTCATCTCCTGCGTGACAGGCAAGGTGCCGTGCATGGAAATCCCCCCGGAAAATTCTTGTGTTTTGCAGCCAATCCCGGCGCGCGGGTTGGCCCCGGCGCTGAAGCGCATATATGGAGAGAATGCAAGCAATCCCAGCCCCTTTTTCCATTCCCCGCGCGCCCCTGGATTCGGCCGGAGGCAGCGAAGGCCTGCCCGGTTGGGATCTGTCTGATCTTTATCGCAGCGCGGATGATCCCGCGCTGACCGCCGACCTGGCGCGCGCCGACGACCAGGCCGCCGCCTTCGCCAAGCGCTACGCGGGCAAGCTGGCGGCGCTGTCGGGCGACGCGCTGGCCGCTGCCATCGCCGAATACGAACGCATGCGCGAGGTGCTGGGCCGCGTGATGAGTTTTGCGAGTTTGACCTTCGCGACCGACGCGCAGGACCCCGCGAATGGCCGCTTCTACCAGACCATGCAGGAGCGGGTGACGCAGATCTCCAGCCACACCGTCTTCTTCGCGCTGGAGGTGAATCTGCTGGACGAAGCCGCGCTGGAAAACGCGATGGCGGGCAGCGCGGCGCTGGCGCGGTATCGGCCCTGGCTGCGGGATTCGC
>JAAFHD010000093.1 GCA_013298245.1 Alphaproteobacteria bacterium | reverse complement strand
CGCGCAGGCCGCGCGCATCGCGCTGGTCGAGACATCGCCAAGCATGGAGGCGCAGCAGCGCGCGCGCCTGGCCGGCGTTGGTGCGACCTGGCACGCGGATCTGCGCGCCCTGCCCGCCGGCCCCGCCATCATCATCGCCAATGAATTCCTGGACGCGCTTCCCATCCGCCAATTCATCCGCCGCGCGGAAGGCTGGATGGAACGCTTCGTCGCCGATGGCACCTTCGTGGAACAGCCCGCAGACACCGCGCTGCCGGACGCGCCGGACGATACCATCATCGAACGCGGTGATGCGGCGCGCGAAGTGGTCGCCACACTGGCCGCCCGCCGCGCCACCACGTTGGTGCTGGATTATGGCCCCACCGAGTCCGGCTTCGGCGACAGCTTGCAGGCCGTGCGCGCGCATGCCCGCGCCGAACCCCTGGCGGCACCCGGCACCGCGGACCTGACGGCCCATGTGGATTTCGGCGCGATCGCCGCCATTGCGCGCGCTGGCGGCGCCCGTGTGCATGGCGCCATCCCGCAGGGGCTGTTCCTGCAACGCCTGGGCCTGATGACGCGCGCGGCGATGCTGGCGCAATCAGCACCACGCCAGGCGGGGCTGATCCTGTCCGGCGCGCAACGCCTGACAGCACCCGAGGGCATGGGCCGGCTGTTCAAGGCGATGTGCCTGTGCGACCCCGCCATGCCCACGCCCATTGGTTTCGACGCATGATCACCCACCCCGCTTTGGCCGCCGCGCCACACGCCTTCTTCACCCGCCAGGGCGGCGTGAGTGAGGGCGGCTATGCCAGCCTGAACTGTTCCGTCAGCGGCCGCGACGACCCGACGAAAGTGCAGGAAAACCGCGCCCGCGCCGCGCATGCGCTGGGTTTTTCGGTGTCCGCGCTGACGGGCGCATACCAGGTGCATGGCCCGGATGTCGCCGTGGTCGAAGCGCCCTGGCCCGATGATGTGCGCCCGCAGGTGGATGCGCTGGTCACGCGCACGCCCGGCGTGCTGCTGGGCATCGTGACGGCTGATTGCGCGCCGGTGCTGTTCCTGGATGCCACGGGGCGCGTCGCGGGTGCGGCGCATGCCGGCTGGCGCGGCGCCGTGCTGGGCGTGCTGGAGGCCACCGCGCAGGCCATGCGTGACCTGGGTGCCACCGCCATCTCCGCCGTGGTCGGCCCCTGCATCGGCCAGCCCAGCTATCAGGTGCGCGCTGATCTGCGCGATGAGGTGCTGGCGCGCGATGCCGACGATGCGCGCTTCTTCGCGCCGGATGGCGATGGTTTCTGGCGCTTCGACCTGCCCGGCTATTGCGTGGCACGGCTCCAGGCGGATGGCGTGCAAGCCGCCGCCACCGGCCATGACACGCTGACCGATGCGGCCTTGTTCTTCAGCCACCGCCGCCGCACCTTGGGCAATGAGGGTGTCATCGGGCACCAGCTTTCGGCCATCGGGATCGCGACCTGACATGCATTATGTGATGATGTTCGCCATGATGTGCGTCCTGACCCTGCTGGTGACCTGTGCGATTATTTGATCGCCGCCTGGCCATGGTCGTGGCGCTTGGCCTGGCCGCCTGCGGGCAGGATACCCGGCCCTTCGTGGGCAACCCGGGCCGTAATGCGCGCCGCCTGGCAGTGCCCTTCGCCATCCGCCTGGCGGTGATGCCCGCGACCGCCGCCGTGCTGGAACCCGACCAGGCGCGCATCCTGGCCGATGCGCTGACCGAAGGCCTGCTGGCCCAGGACGTCCCCGCCGTCACCACCGACGCGCCGCTGCCACTGGACTGGCGCCTGACCGTCGAACCCGACAGCACAGGTGCGATGCTGCGCCCGCGTTTCGTGCTGCGTGACGCCGATGGCGTCGAACAAGGCGTGGTGGACGGCGTGGCCGTGCCCGCCACGCTGTGGCGCACCACGCCCGCGCTGCGCCAGACCGCTTCGGTGGCGGTGCCACAAGTGCTGCGGTTGCTGCTGTCGGTGCGGGCATCGCAGGCGGCGGCCACGCCTGGCGCCCTGACCGCGACACCGCAGCGCGTGCGCTTCCTGCCGGTGCGCGGGGCACCTGGTGATGGCGCGCAGGCCTTGGCTTCGCGCATGCGCGAATTCATGTCCAACCAGGGCTGGGTGGTGCAGGACGCGGCCGAGGGCGCGGCCTATGGCCTGACCGCCGAGGTGCGGATCACGCCGCCCCGCAACAACGAGCAGACCGTGGACCTGCAATGGATCGTGACCCGCCGCGACGGCGAGGAGCTGGGCCGCGTGGTGCAGGTGGAAGCCGTGCCCGCCGGGCGGTTGGATCGCTTCTGGGGCGATGTGGCCTATGTGGCGGCGGAACAGGCGACGGGGGGGGTGATCCAGATCATCCGGAACGCGACGACGCCGACGCGTTGAAGCTTCACAACTCTGAAGCTTGACCGGCGCGGCCCATTTCTGTGACCGTCCATCCACGATGACCAACGGGAATGCCCGGACCCAACGGCATCGCGGGGAGCATGACAAAGCTTGACCCCGCGCCATGCCGCCCGCATGTGCAGCCCGGCCGCGCTTTTGCGGCCGAAGAGGCGCGTTCCCGCATGACGAAGAAGCTCCTGATCCGCACCTGGGGCTGCCAGATGAATGTCTATGACAGTGAGCGCATGGCCGAGGTGCTGGCGCCGCTGGGTTTCGGCCCGACCGATCGGCCGGAAGACGCGGACATGGTCATCCTGAACACCTGCCATATCCGCGAAAAAGCGACGGAAAAGCTGTTTTCCGAACTAGGCCGCCTGCGCGCCACCAAGCAGGACCGCGCGGCCGCAGGCCTGCCCATGGTGCTGGCCGTGGCCGGCTGCGTGGCCCAGGCCGAGGGCGCTGAAATCGCCGCCCGCGCGCCATACGTGGACCTGGTCTTCGGCCCGCAGACCCTGCACCGCCTGCCGGAAATGGTCGCGCGTTCGGCGCGCGCCGGCGGCCTGGTGCTGGACACTGATTTCCCGGAAGAATCCAAGTTCGATCTGCTGCCGGCGGAACGCACCACGCAAGGCGTAACCGCCTTCCTGACCGTGCAGGAAGGCTGCGACAAATTCTGCTCCTTCTGCGTCGTGCCCTATACGCGCGGTGCGGAAACATCGCGCCCCGCCGCCGCGGTGCTGGCCGAAGCGCAGCGCCTGGTGGATGCCGGCGCGCGCGAACTCACGCTGCTGGGCCAGAACGTCAACGCCTATCACGGTGAAGGTGCCGGCACGCTGGCGCGCCTGATCGAAATGCTGGCCGCCATCCCTGGCCTGTCGCGCATCCGCTACACCACGTCGCACCCGCGCGACATGGATGATGCGTTGATCGCAGCGCACCGCGACATCCCCGCGCTGATGCCCATGCTGCATCTGCCGGTGCAATCCGGTTCCGACCGCGTGCTGGCGGCGATGAATCGCGGTCACACCGCGGCCGACTATCTGCGCATCGTGGAAAAACTGCGCGCCGCGCGGCCGGACCTGGCGCTGACCTCCGACTTCATCGTCGGCCACCCGGGTGAAGACGCTGCCGACCACGCCGCCACGCTCGCACTGGTGCGCGAAGTCGGTTTCGCCGGCGCGTTTTCCTTCAAGTATTCGCCCCGCCCCGGCACGCCCGCCGCCCGCGCCGCGCAGTTGGATGAACCCACCAAGGATGCGCGTTTGCAGGAACTCCAGGCGCTGATCGCCGAACAGCAGCTCGCCTTCAACCGCGCCCGCATCGGCACCACCTTCGACGTGCTGGTTACCGGCCCCGGCCGCCACCCCGGCCAAATCGCCGGCCGTTCCCCTTGGCTTCAGGCCGTGCATGCCGAAGGCAGCGCCACCGCCGGTCAGACACTCGCCATGCGCGCCATCAGCGCCACGGCCAATTCACTCACTTGCGTCATTGAGGACCACCAACAGGAGAGACACGCCGCTTGAACCAGATCCTCGCGTCCCGCCCGACCCAGCTTTCCAGCGAAAGCCGCTCCGTCACCCTGCCCTTCGAGGACAACCGGCTGCTCCAGCAGTTGTTCGGCGCGCATGACGAGCACATGGCCAAGCTGGAACGAACAACCGGGGTGCGCGTGGACCGGGTGAAACGGGGCGTGTGCATCTCCGGCCCCATGGATGGCACCAGCCAGGCGGAAGCCGCGCTGCGCGCCCTGTGGCGGGCCTTGGAACGCGGCGAGGGCTGCACCATGCCCCAGGTGGACGCCGCCCTTCGCATGGCTGAAGCCATCGAGCGCGACCAGGAACCGCGTCTGCCCTTGCGCGACCTGCCGCAGATTCGCACGCGCAAAGGCGTGGTCGGCCCGCGCAGCCCGGCACAGGCGCAATACATGGACCTGTTGGGCAAGAACGACATCACCTTCGGCATCGGCCCCGCCGGCACCGGCAAGACCTATCTGGCCGTGGCGCAGGGCGTGGCGATGCTGCTGGCCGGGCGCGTGGAGCGCATCGTGCTGTCGCGCCCCGCCGTGGAAGCCGGCGAACGCCTGGGCTTCCTGCCCGGCGACATGAAGGAAAAGGTCGATCCCTATCTGCGGCCGCTCTACGACGCGCTGCACGACATGGTGCCGCCCGACCAGTTGGCAAAACGCATGGCCGCGGGCGAGATCGAAATCGCGCCCCTGGCCTTCATGCGCGGCCGCACGCTCGCCCATTGCTATGCCATTCTGGACGAAGCGCAGAACACCTCGCCCGCACAAATGAAGATGTTTCTCACGCGCCTGGGCGAAGGCAGCCGCATGGTCGTCACGGGTGATCCCACGCAGATCGACCTGCCACCTGGCGCGCCATCGGGCCTGATCGAAGCCTGCGCCATCCTGGGCGATGTGCCCGGCATCGGCATGATGCGCTTCGCCGAGGATGATGTGGTGCGCCACCCACTGGTAGGCCGCATCGTGAAGGCTTATGCAGCGGCGGAGCCCAAGCGCAGCCTGCGCCACTAACCGCTCAACCCACGGCACCCCGCACAAGGCGCGGTGCTTGAGGCAGGAGACCATGCCGGACCGAAGTAGTGTCACGGTGATCACCACGGCGCCCGGCTGGCGCCGCATCGCCCCTGGCGCCGAAACGCTCGCACGCCGCGCCGCGCGTGCCGCCTGCCGCGTGGCCGGCGCGCCCGCTGATGTCACCATCACCCTGGCCGATGACCGCGCGATCCGGCGCCTGAACGCCACGCATCGCGGCAAGGCCAAGCCGACCAATGTGCTGTCCTTCCCGGTCGCGCATGGCATGGGCGATGTGGTGCTGGCGCTGGAAACCGTGCGCCGCGAAGCCCGCGCCGAGGGCAAGCGCGCCCCCGACCACCTGGCGCATCTGGTCGCGCACGGCACGCTGCATCTGCTGGGCCATGACCATCTGCAAGCCGGCGATGCGCGCCGCATGGAACGCGCCGAATCCCGCGCCATGGCAGCGCTCCGCCGCCCCAACCCCTGGAAGCGCGCATGAGCGAGGACACGCGCCCATGGCTTTCGCGCGTGGCCGAAAGACTGCGCCGGCGCGGCCCTGAATCCGTGCGCGACCGCATGGAAGAACTGATCGACGGTACCGACAGCACCACCGCCGCCAAGCCTGAACTCTCCGCGCATGAACGTGTGCTGCTGGGCAATGTGCTGCAATTGCGCGGCGTGACGGCGGCCGATGTGATGATCCCGCGCGCCGATATCGTGGCACTGCCCGACCGGCTGACGCTGGAAGAAACCATCGCCGCCGTGCAGCGCGAAGGCCATTCGCGCTACCCGGTGCATAGCGGGCAGCTCGATGACATCCAGGGCATGGTGCATATCCGCGATATCTTCGCGCGGATTGGCAGGCCCGGGCCGTTCCAGCTCTCCGCCATTCTGCGCAAGCCCTTGCTGGTGGTGCCGTCCGTGCCCGCGCTGGACCTGCTGCTGCGCATGCGCGAGGCGCGCGTGCACATGGCGCTGGTGGTGGACGAATACGGCGGCATCGACGGGTTGATCACCATTGAGGATTTGGTGGAAACCATCGTCGGTGACATCGCCGATGAGCATGACGAAGTGCTCGGCCCGCAATGGATCGAGCGCGCGGATGGCGCCCTGGAACTGGATGCGCGCATGCCGGTGGAAGACTTCGAAACCCGCATGGGCGTGGTGCTGACCGAGGAAGAACGCGCCGCGGATATCGACACCATGGGCGGCCTGGTCTTCACGCTGGCCGGCCGCGTGCCGGCGCGGGGTGAATTGGTCAGCCATTCCTCGGGCCTGGAATTCCTGATCCTGGATGCGGATGCGCGCAAGATCCGCCGGCTGCGCGTGCGCCGCGCCGGCAGCCGACAGGCCGCGGAGTGAAGCGCCCGCTTCTGCTGGCGCTGGGCTGGGGGGCCGCCAGCGCGCTGGCCCTGCCGCCGCTGCATGCGCTGCCAATCCTGCTGGTGGCGCTGCCGGCCTTGCTGGCGCTGCTGGGCGCGGCAGGCAGTTGGCGGCGTGCGGCATTGCTGGGTGGCGCCTTCTTCTGGGCGCATCACACGGTGGGGCTGTACTGGGTCACCCACGCGCTGTTCACCGATATCGCGCGCTGGTTCTGGCTGGTGCCGATCGCGGCACCTGGCATTGCGCTGCCCTTGGCCGCCTTCGGTCTGATCCCCGCCCTGGCCGCCTGGCGCGCACCGCCTGGCTGGCGCCGCATCATGGCTTTCAGCGCCGCCTGGGTGATCGCGGAGCTGCTGCGCGGCGTGCTGTTCACCGGCTTCCCGTGGAACCTGCTGGGCACGGTCTGGGCTTTCCACGCCTTGCCGCTGCAACCAGCGTCAGTGATTGGCGTGCACGGCCTGTCCCTGCTGACGGTCTTCCTGGCCTGCCTGCCGGCCTTGCGCAGCTGGCGCTGGATGGGCGCGGGTGCGGCCGTGCTGGCCATCTGGATGGGCTATGGCGGCTGGCGCATGACCGACCCTGCGCCACCGCACCAGAATGTGCGGCTGGTGCTGGTGCAGGCCAATGTCGCGCAGGATGTGAAATGGCAGGCTGAGCAACGTATGCCCATTTTCCAGCGCTATCTGGCGCTGACGCAGCTGGGCACCACGGCCGCACAGGTCGCACATCCTGACGTTCCTGTACTGGCCATCTGGCCGGAGACCGCATCGCCCTTCCTGCTGGCCGATGATGAGCGCGCGCGCCGCATGGCGGCCGAGGCGCTGGCGCCCGGCGCGCAATTGCTGGCCGGCAGCATGCGCGCGGTGTGGGGGCCGGATGGCCGGCTGACGCAGGTTTTCAACAGCCTGGTGGGCGTGGACGATACCGCGCGCGTGACCGCGACCTATGACAAATGGCACCTGGTGCCGTTTGGCGAGTACATGCCTCTCGGTGGATTGATCCCGATTCGCATGGTGGTTGGCGGCATGGATTTTTCGGCCGGCCCGGCGTTGACGACGCTGTCCTTGCCGGGCATTGCAAATTTTTCACCATTAATATGCTATGAGATAATATTTTCTGGACGTGTCGCCGGCGCGCAACGGCCGGCCTGGCTGCTGAATGTGACGAATGATGCCTGGTTCGGCATTTCGGCTGGCCCCTTCCAGCACCTGGCTGCCGCACGGCTGCGCGCGGTGGAGGAAGGCCTGCCCGTGGTGCGTGCCGCTCAGACCGGGATTTCCGCCATTTTTGATCGACAGGGCCGCGTGGTTGCACAAATGGCGCTGGGCGAAACGGGCACCCTGGCGGGATGGTTGCCAGGTGATGGGCCGCCAGGATTCTTCGCCCGCCATGGGTTGCTGGTGCCGCTCTGCCTAACATTGCTGATAGCGTTAATTGGTTTTTTGCCTCAAGGACCCGGCATGCGTTCACGAAAGCGTGATGATTCTCAGAAATAAGAATTGTCAAGCTTATTGACCTTTGGTCAAGCTTCCGTTAAGACTTGCATCACTGCAAAAGGCGTGGTCGCGTGTGACCCGGCCAGAACGGCTCCATCATTTGCAACCCCAGTGGCGATGGCGCCACAGAGCAGGACCGGGATGAGACAGGCCATGCCCAGCGAAGACGCTGTGGAACGCACCGAAAAGGAACACCGCCCCAGCCCCATCGACGTCCACGTCGGCGGGCGTGTCCGGCTGCGCCGCACTCTTCTTGGCATGAGCCAGGAAAAGCTCGGCGAAGCTTTGGGCCTCACCTTCCAGCAAGTGCAGAAATACGAACGCGGCGTGAACCGCATCGGCGCCTCACGGCTGTTCGATTTGTCGCGCGTGCTGGACGTGCCGATCAGCTTCTTCTTCGACGACATGCCCGATGCGATGGGCGGCGGTGTCGCCGTGCGCCGCAGCCTGGGCTTTGCCGAAAGCCAGGACGGCTTCGAGGACGACACGCTGCACCGGCGCGAAACCCTGGAACTGGTGCGCGCCTATTACCGCATCACCGACCCTTCGGTCCGCAAGCGCGTCTTCGACCTGATCAAGAGCCTCACGCCGGTCGAATGATCTCGATGCTGCCATCCAGCAGCATCGCATCCCCCATACGCGGATAAGCCGGCAGGTCCGCTGCCGGCGCCTGCATGCCCAGCATGGCCGCGAGGCCGGCATGGTCAGTCCACCACTGGCCATCGCGCCGCACCACGGGTTCTGGCCGCCGGCCATCCGCATAATCCGCAAAGCGTGCCGCCGACCAATGCGCAGCACCCACCCACAATATGGGCTGGCGCGGCATGGGTGCGGCGGCGTCCAGCACCTCGGTCAGCGCGCGTGCGTCGCGCAATTCCATCGCTGGCATCGCCGCCAAGGCGCGCAGCATTGAAAGCGCCGGCGCGTTGTCATGCGCGGCTTCGATCGCGTCGCGATACAGCAGCGCGATGCGGGCCGGCTGCAACGCCGCGGCCACGAAGGCCTGGCCGCGCGCGCCCAACGCCGCGCGGCGCGCCGGGTCATGCGCCAGGGCGCGCAACATCGCGGCCATCTCGGCGTCAGTGAAATCGGCGGGCAGGTGGCACACCGCGTCGTCAGGCAGCTCCGCCAAGCTGCCTTCATCATTCACGATGCAGGGCAGGCCAGCGGCCATGACATCCGCCACCGCACCGCTGCTTTCGCCCTGGTGGCGGGTCCGCAGTTGCAGGGCGATGTCGGCGGCGGCCAGCCAATCTTCGTATTCGGCGCGGTTGATCCGGCCGGTCAGGCGCAGGCGCGGCGCCAGGCCGCGCGCGCGCGCCTCTGCCGCCAGCACCTGGTCCAGCCCGGGCTGGAAGCCGCCGGCGAAGACCATCAGCGCGTCATCGGGTGCTGCGGCGAAACCGGCCAGGATGCGCTGCGGCCACTTCTTCGGCACGCAGGCGCCGAAGCTGGCCACCACCAGCTGTTCCGGCGGCAGACCCAGCCGCGCCCGCGCCTGCGCCCGCGAAGGCAGCGGCACAATGCGCCGCAAATGCGGGATGACCCGCGTGCGCGCCAGCAGCGCATCACCATACTGCGCGCGCAGCAGGTCTCGCGCCGCATCGGAATGCAGGATCGTGCCGAGCTGCGAGCCCACCATATCGGCCGACAGCAACAAAGATTGCGCGACCATCCCGGCATCACCCGCGCGCGCCGCCAGCAGCGCCGGATAGCCATTGTTGGCGTGGAGCGCGCGCAGCAGCGCCGCCGCGTCATCGCGCGCCGCCCAGCGGCGGTATTCGGGCAGCGCCACGTCATGCAGCACCGTGCAGGCGGGGCGCAGGCCGAGCAGCAGCTGGTGCTGCACATGGTGCGCGCTGTCATTGCCGATGTGGTGCAGCACGCGGTCGAAGCGCCAGGCGCGCGCCGCGAAATCCTGCGGTGATACCCATGGAAAACCCGCCGCCAAGCCGCGATCCGGCCGCACTTCACCCACCAGCGTGATGGCGTAGTGCGGCGCCAGCGCCGGCAGCAATTCGCCGATGTATTCGGCGATGCCGGAATCCCCCGGCGGCAGTGGCCCGGTGATGGCCAGGCTGGGCCGTGCCGGCGTGGGCGCGCCCGCCACCGCTGACAAGGCGTCCAATGCGCGCACCGCCACATCTGGCCACTGGAATCGCGCGGCCTGCGCGCGCCCATGCGCGGAAAGCCGCGCGGCGAATTCCGCATCGCCCAGCACGCGCGCCAGCACGCGCGCGATATCGGCGGCGTCCAGCGGGTCGAACAGCGCGTCATCACGGCCAAGCAGTTCCGGCAATGCGCCGGCGCGGCTGGCGATGACGGGCGTGCCGCGTGCCATGGCTTCGGCGACCGGCAGGCCGAAGCCTTCTGTCAGTGAGGGCACCACGCAGCAGGCCGCGCCGTCATACAGCGCGATCAGCGTCGCATCATCGACGATGCCGCGATTGACGACGGCACCGGCCGGCAGCCCGGCACGGCGCGCCAGCGCGGGCAGCTGCGCGTCATCGAGCTTGCCGGTGACCACCAGCGTCAGGCCATCGCGCAGCGCTTCGGGCA
>JAAFHD010000092.1 GCA_013298245.1 Alphaproteobacteria bacterium | reverse complement strand
TGCGGTCGCGCGCGGCGGGGATGCCGACGAGTTCGAGCCAGCCGATGGCGCGTTCGCGCGCTTGCGCGGGGTTGAGCGGGAGGTGGGTGGTGATGGTTTCCACCAGCTGGCGGCCGATGGTGTAGAGCGGGTTCAGCGTGGTCAGCGGGTCCTGGAAGATCGCGCCGATATGGCGGCCGCGGATGCGGCGCATTTCTTCGTAGGGAAGGTTGTCGATGCGGCGGCCTTCGAGAAGAATCTGGCCGCCGGCGATGCGGCCGGGGGGTTCGAGAAGGCCGATGATGGCCGCACCCGTCATGGATTTTCCGGCGCCGGATTCACCGACGACGCCGAGCACTTCGCCGGGTTCGATGGCGAAGGAGACGTTATCCAGCGCGACCAAGGTGCCGCGACGGGTGGGGAATTCGACGCGGAGATTCCGCACTTCCAGCAGTGAGCTCATCGCAGCTTCGGATTCAGCGCGTCGCGCAGCCAGTCACCCAGCAGGTTCACCGACAACACCATGATGATCAGCGCGAGGCCCGGGAAGATGGTGATCCACCACTCGCCCGAGAACAGGTAGTCATTGCCGAATCGGATGAGCGTGCCGAGCGAAGGTTGTGTGGCCGGCACGCCGACGCCGAGGAAGGACAGCGTGGCTTCCGACAGGATGGCGAGTGCGAGGTTCAGCGTGCCGATCACCAGCACCGGCCCGAGAACGTTGGGCAGCACGTGGCGCAGCATGATCGCACCCTGCCCCAGCCCGATGACGCGCGCGGCGAGGACGTATTCCTTGTTGCGCTCGACCAGTGTGGAGCCGCGGACAGTGCGCGCGAATTTGGGCCATTCGCTGATACCGATGGCGAAGATCACCACGTACAAGGCGATGGCGTCGTGCATGTCGCGTGGCAGGGCGGCGCGCACGATGCCGTCGATGAGCAGTGCGACGAGGATGGAGGGGAAGGTCAGCTGGATATCGGCGATGCGCATCAGCAGCGCATCCACTGTGCCGCCGAGATAGCCGGCCAGCAGGCCCAGCGTGACGCCGAGCAGCACGGCGAACATCGTCGCGGCGAAGCCCACCAGAAGCGACACCTGCGCGCCATACATGATGGCGGAGAGCACATCGCGTCCCTGATTATCGGTGCCGAGCGGGAAGCGGCCATCGCCGCCTTCCGAGAAGGCTGGCGGCTTGAAGGCATCCATCAGATCGATGGATGTCAGGTCGAAGGGGTTATGCGGTGCGATCCACGGCGAGAGCACGGCGCCGAAGATGCAGATGGCCGCGACGATGGCGGAGATGATCGTCACCCAGGAACGGGTGAAGGACCACCAGAGGTCGCTATCGAAAAAGCGGCGCATCAATGGCCGCCCGACTTGCCGATGCGCAGGCGCGGATCGACGGCGTAGTAGAGCAGGTCCACCACCAGGTTGATCAACACGAAGACCAGCGCGATCAGCATCAGATAGGCCGCCATGACGGGAATGTCGGCAGCGCCCACTGATTGGATGAACAGCAGCCCCATGCCCGGCCACTGGAACACCGTTTCCGTCACGATGGCGAAGGCGATGATGGCGCCCAGCTGCAGGCCGGCGATGGTGATGACCGGCACCAGCGTGTTCTTCAGCGCATGGCCGAAATGCACCGCGCGGTTCGGCAGGCCGCGTGCGCGGGCGAATTTGATGTAGTCGGTGCGCAGCACTTCCAGCATCTCCGCGCGCACCAGCCGCATGATGAGCGTGAGTTGGAACAGGCCAAGCGTGATCGCCGGCAGGACCAGTGCCTTCAGGCCGCCCAAGGTGAAGAAGCCGGATGTCCAGCCGGCGATGGTGACCACCTCGCCACGGCCGAAACTGGGCAGCCAGCCGAGCCATACGGCGAAGACCAGGATGAGCAGAATGCCGATCAGGAAGGTCGGCAGCGACACGCCGATCAGGCTGAAGGTCAGGAAGAATTTCGACAGCCAGGAATTGCGGTAGAGGCCGGTATAGACCCCCATCGGCACACCCACCGCCAGCGCCAGGAAGGCCGCGGTGAAGGCGAGTTCCAGCGTGGCCGGCGCGCGCTCTACGATCAGTTCCGCGACGGGGCGCGACAGCCGGTAGGAGATGCCGAAATTGCCCTGTACGGCGTTGCCCAGGAAGGTGCCGAACTGCACGAAGAAAGGCTGGTCGAGGCCGAGTTGTTGGATCAGCGCCTGGCGCTGGGCTTCCGTGAAATCCTGGCCGAGCATGATCGCCACCGGATCGCCCACATAGGCGAACATGGCGAAGCTGATGAAGCTGACCACCAGCATGACCGGCAGCGCCTGCAATAGGCGGGAGATGATGAAGGCGAACACGTCGTCTTCGTGACGGCGAGGGAGGGCGGCGTCAAGCCTTTGACATGCCGCCCTCGGCCCAGTCCTTGATGATGGAATAGCCGACGGCCAGCAGCACCGGCCCGAGGAACAGCCCGAGGAAGCCGAAGGCGAAGACGCCGCCCAAGGCGCCTACCAGCGTCAGCAGCAATGGCAGGTCCGCGCCCTTCGAGATGAACCATGGGCGGATGATGTTGTCGGCCGAGGAAATGCCGAGCCCGCCGTACAGCAACATGAAAATCGCCCAGCCCCATTCGCCTTGTGTGAACAGCCAGATCGCGGCCGGAATCCACACCAGCGGCGCGCCCACCGGCAGGATGGAAATGACGCCCGCGACCACGCCCAGCAGCAGCGCGTTCGGCACGCCGGCCAGCCACAGGCCGAAGGTGGTCATGATGCCTTGCACGATCGCGGTGCCGATCAGGCCATAGACCACGCCGCGGGTGACGTTGGCAGTCAGTTCCAGGATGTGCGTGCCGCGCGTGCCGGCCAGGCGTTGCAACAGGCCCTGGACGTAGGCCGCGATCGTGCCGCCGTCGCGGTAGATGAAGAAGGCGAGGAAGATCGCGACCAGCATCTCCGCGATGCCCGACAAGACCGAGAGCAACAGCGACAGCGCCGTCTGCGCGATGGTGCCGGCATAGGGGCGGATCATCGCGACCAATGCGCCGGATTCACCGGCGATGCCGTGCCACCAGGCGACCGCTTCTTCGCCCACGAAGGGCAGTGCGGCGAGCAGGGGCGTGAGGTCGGGCAGGCCGCCGGAGATCAGGCGTTCGAGGCGCCCGGACAGCGCATCGATTTCGGCGCGCGAGGTGGGTGTGGCGTAGATGATCGGCACCACCAGCACCACGAAGGCGATCAGCACCATGATCAGCGCGGCGGCACCGCGCGGCAGGCCGCGCCGCAGCAGCCATTGGAACACCGGCCAGGTGCAGAAGACCAGGATCGCCGCCCAGAGCAGCGCCGAGATGAACGGGCGCACCACCAGGAAGCACCCGATGCCCAGCGCACCCGCGGCGCCGAAGGCGAGGATCCGCGCCTGCATCACGCGGTGAACCGGCTGCCGGCGGGTGCGACGTCGCCGCTGATGCCGCCGGCATCGAGCGCGCGGCGGACGGTGCCGTTGGTCTTGGCCGCTTCGATCCAGGCGGTGGCGGCGGCGAGTTGTTCAGGGCGGCCGGGCGGGACGATGACGGCGGTGCCGAGCGCGTGGAAATGGCCTTCCACGATGCGCAGGCCGGGCACTTGCGGTAGCAGGGTTTGCAGCGATTCCAGGCCGAGTGCGACGGCTTGCGCGCGGCCCTCGCGCATCCATTCAAGCGCTTGCGGCACGCCGACGGCGGCGAGGAATTGCGCGCGGGGGAAGGCGCGTTCGGCGCTGCGCAAGGTGGTCGTGGCCTGGACGCCGACGATGGTCAGGCCCTCGCGGTTGGCTTCGTCGGCGCGGGTGATGCCGGCGGCGGGCAGCACGCCGAGGGTGGAGACGGAGAGGAAGTAGTTGGGGCCGACGCCCACGCGGCGTGCACGGTCGGCGTCCATGGGCACGAAGGAGACGTCGAGCCGTGCTTCAGCGACCGCATCGACCACTTCGGAGGATGAGTTGAAGGTGGTGAGTTCGAGCGTCGCGCCGATGTCGCGCGCCAGCGCACGCGCCAGTTCCACCGTGGTGCCGCGCGGCGCACCATCCGGCCCGCGGCTGGCCCAGAAGGCGGACATGACGGGCGCGATGCCGATACCCACGCGCACGCGACCACCTGGCGCCAACGGGTGCGGCGCTTGCGCCAGCGCGACGCCGGGAAGTGCGAACAGCATTCGTCTATACATCTAGACCTCCTCCACCTGCGCCACGCCGGGCAGCACCTTCATCGCCTGCATCAAGCGCGGCGAGACATTCCAGCCGCCGGGCAGCGCCACTTCGATATCAAGCCCCGAACCGAGGCGCGGCACCAGCGCAACCTTGCCGCGTCCGCGGCCCTCGCGCGAGAGGATGGCCTGGATGGGCTGGATCGCGGCCGGGCCGTCGAGCCACAGGCGGATGTTCTGCGCGATGCCGGATGCCGCGCGGTCCAGCTTGTCCACCTCCAGCGCGGTCAGGCGGAGTGCGTCGTTTTCGAGCTTCGCTTCGGCGGTGATGACCAGCGCCTGGCCTTCTTCCAGCAGGTCGCGGGAGCGGTTCAGCACTTCGGAAAAACACGTCACTTCGAAGCTGCCCGATGCGTCGGACATCGACACCCAGGCCATGCGGCTGCCCGTCTTGGTGTTGCGTTCCTTGCGGCTGTTCACCGTGCCCGCGAGCTTGATGCGGCGCGCGCCGGCTTCGGCCGCGGCCTTTACATCCACGCTGCGCGTCACACCCAGTGCCTTCAGCGCCTTCGCGTAGTCATCGAGCGGATGCGCGGAGAGGTGGAAGCCGACCGACTCCTGCTCGAAGGCCAGCTTGTCCTGCAAGGGCCAGGGCTGCGTTTCCGGCAGGCGCAGCATGGGCGGGCCTTGTTCCACCGCGCCGAAGAGGTTGACCTGGTTGGTGGAGCGCTCCTCCGCCATGGCTTGCGCGCGGCGGATGACGGCCTCGGCGCCCGCCACCGTGGCGGCGCGATTGCCCTCCAGCGTGTCGAAGGCGCCGGCCTTCGCGAGCATCTCGATCATGGTCTTGTTGATGCCGCGCGGGTCGGCGCGTTCGGCGAAATCGGCGATGGACGCGAAGGGTTTTTCGCGCGCGCGCACCAGGTCCTGCATGGCGGCCAGGCCCACGCGTTTCACCGCGGCCAGTGCGAAGCGGATGGCGCCTTCTTCGATGGTGAATTCCGCCGAGCTGCGGTTGATGTCGGGCGGTAGGATCTTGATGGCGAGGCGCGACGCCTCCTGCATGTGCAGCGCGAGCTTGTCGGTATTGCCCATGTCCAGCGTCATCGACGCGGCCAGGAAGGCCACTGTGTGGTTGGCTTTCAGCCATGCGGTCTGGTAGCTGACCAGCGCGTAGGCCGCCGCGTGGGACTTGTTGAAACCGTATTCGGCGAAGCGCTGCATCAGGTCGAAGACCTCGACCGCCTTGGCCTCCGGCACGCCGTTTTTCACCGCACCTTCGGTGAAGGCGGCGCGCTGGCGCTCCATCTCCTTCATGTCCTTCTTGCCCATCGCGCGGCGCAGAAGGTCCGCGCCGCCGAGGGAGAATCCGGCCATCACCTGCGCGATCTGCATGACCTGTTCCTGGTAGACCATGATGCCATAGGTCTCCTCCAGGATCGCGTGGATGGAGGGGTGCGGGCTGTCCCATTTTTCGCCGTGCTTGCGCGCACAATAGGCGGGGATATTGGCCATGGGGCCGGGACGGTAGAGCGAGACGGCGGCGATCAAGTCTTCCAACCGATCGGGGCGCATGGCGCGCAGGCAGTCGCGCATGCCCTGCCCTTCAAACTGGAACACGCCGGAGGCATCGCCGCGTGCGAGCATCGAATATGTCTTCGCGTCATCGAGCGGGATGGTGTTGATGTCCACCGGCGTGCCTTGCGCGGCCAGCAGCGCGAGTGCGCGTTCGATCACCGTCAGCGTCTTCAGGCCCAGGAAGTCGAACTTTACCAGGCTCGCCTGCTCCACGTATTTCATGGAGTATTGCGTGATGAGATCGGGGCTGCGCGGGTCGCGATACAGCGGCACGATATCGATCAACGGCGCGCGCCCGATCACCACGCCGGCGGCATGCGTGCTGGCGTTGCGGTACAGGCCTTCAACTTGCTGCGCGATGTCGAGAAGGCGTGCGACGGTTTCATCCGCGGCGGCCATATCCTGCAGGCGTTGTTCGCCGGCGATGGCGTCCTTCAGGCCGACGGGCTTGGCCGGGTTGAAGGGAATCAGCGACGCGATGCGGTCCACCTGGCCATAGGGCATGCCGAGCACGCGGCCGACATCGCGCACCGCGGCCTTCGCTTGCAGCTTGCCGAAAGTGATGATCTGCGCCACGCGTTCCTGGCCGTATTCGCGGCGCACATAGTCGATGACTTCGTCGCGCCTGTCCTGGCAGAAATCGATGTCGAAGTCGGGCATGGAGACGCGTTCGGGATTCAGGAAACGCTCGAAGAGCAGGCCGAAGCGGATGGGGTCGAGGTCGGTGATTTCCAGCGCCCAGGCGGCCAACGAACCGGCACCCGAACCACGGCCTGGCCCGACCGGAATGCCCTGCTCCTTCGCCCATTGGATGAAGTCGGCCACGATCAGGAAGTAGCCGGAGAAGCCCATCTTCTCGATGACGGACAGCTCGTATTCCAACCGCGTGCGGTATTCGTCGATGGGCGCGAAGAGCGTGCCGACCAACCGCTTTTCCAGCCCTGCGCGTGCCATGTCGCCGACGAATTCGGCTTCCGTGCGGCCCTCCGGCACCTTGGGGCAGATGGGCAGCGCGGGCTTCTTCACCTCGGTCATCACCGCGCACATGCGCGCGATGGCGAGGGTGTTGTCGCAGGCATCGGGCAGGTCGTGGAACAGCGCGCGCATGGCGTCCGCGGGCTTGAACCAGTGTTCGGGCGTGACACGCCGGCGGTCGGGCTCGGCCATGGTGCGGCTCTCGGCGATGCAGAGCAGCGCGTCGTGGGCTTCGTGCATCGACTGCTTGGCGAAATACACGTCGTTCGCGGCGATGATGGGCAGCGCCAGTTCATCGGCCAGCGCCAACTGGCCAGGTTCGGTGGCGCGGTCGTGGTCGGTGCCGTGACGGTGCAACTCCACCGCCAGACGCCCATCGAAGGCCTCGCGGAATTCGCGCAGCAACGCTTCCGCGCGCGGGCGCCGCCCTTCCGCCAACAGGCGCGCGACCGGCCCATGCGTGCCGCCGGTCAGCAGGAACAGCCCGCTGCCATGGCGCGCGATCGCGTCCCATTCCAGCGCCGCGCGGCCCGATGCGTGCTCGCCCAGATGCGACAGGCTGACCAGGCGTTGCAGGTTGTCGAGACCTTCGGCGTCCATCGCCAAAGCGACCAGCACGTCGGGCGGCAGGCGCGCGGATTCCGCGCGTGCATCCGATGATGCGCGCGACAACCACAGCTGCGCACCCATGATCGGCTGCACGCCCTTGGCCGCGCAGCCTTGCGCGAATTCCAGTGCGCCGAAGAGGTTGGCGGTGTCGGTGATGGCCAGTGCTGGCATGCCGGCGTCGGCGGCCAGTGTCGCCAGCTTTTCGGCCTTGATCGCGCCTTCGCTCAGCGAATAGCTGGAATGGCAGTGCAGGTGGATGAACGAATCGCGCATCACTGCACTCTACGCGCGATCGGCTTGGGTTTCACCGCCTGGTCAGAACACCCGGACCCGCACGAAATCGCCGGTGCTGCCGGTCCATATCTCAACCCGCACCATGGCCTGGCCGCCGCGCAGGCCCGCCAGCGCACCCGCCGAGACGGTGCCGCGCGCGATCAGCGCTTCCAATGCGGCGCGGTTGTTGGCGTCGGCGAAATAGGGGTCGGACTCGTCCTCCGCGTCGCGAATGCGGAAGCGGTGAAAATTGGCGCGGTCCTGCCGGATGATGGCGGCCGCGGTGGTCAGCGGCACGCCATTGGAATTGACCGTGTCATGCGGCGCGATCCGCGCTGTGTAGGCCGCGATCAGGCTCTGCGCCGATGCTGGCGCGCAGAGCGCCAGCATCAGCAGGAACAGCGTGGCGCGCCACATGATCACACGCCGGTCTGGCTGACGAATTTGGTGTTCAGATAGGCGTCGATCGCCTCCGAACCACCCTCGGTGCCATAGCCGCTATCCTTCACGCCGCCGAAAGGAACTTCCGGCAGCGCCAGGCCGAGATGGTTGATCGTCATCATGCCGACCTCGACGCCCGCGGCCAGGCGCGCGGCCGTCTTGCCGCTGGTGGTGAAGGCGTAGCTGGCCAGGCCGTAGGGCAGGCGATTGGCCTCGGTGACGACTTCTTCCAGGTCCTTGAAGGGGCGCATGAAGGCGATCGGGCCGAAGGGCTCCTCGTTCATGCCGAGCAACTCGGTGGACGCGCCAGCGACCACTGTGGGCTCGTAGAAATAGCCCTTGTTGCCGATGCGGTTGCCGCCGGTGACGACCTCGGCACCCTTGCCGCGGGCGTCGGCGACCATGGCTTCCAGAACGGGGATGCGGCGTTCATTCGCCATGGGGCCCATGTTGGTGTCGGCGGCCAGGCCGTCGCCCACCTTCAGCGCCTTCGCGTGGCTGACGAAGCTGGCGACAAAGCGGTCATAGACCTTTTCCTGCACCAGGAATCGCGTGGGCGACACGCAGACCTGGCCGGCATTGCGGAACTTCGCCATGGCGAGAATCTTCGCCGCGCCATCCACATCGGCGTCGTCGAAAATCATCGCGGGCGCGTGACCGCCGAGCTCCATCGTCACGCGCTTCATGTGCTGGCCGGCGAGCGCGGCCAGGTGCTTGCCGATCACGGTGCTGCCGGTGAAGGTCACCTTCTTCACGATCGGGTGCGGCACCAGGTAGCCGCTGATTTCCGACGGCGTGCCGAAGACGATGTTGATGACATCGCCGGGCACGCCGGCATCGAGGAAGCACTTCAGCAATTCGACCGGCGAGGCGGGCGTTTCCTCGGGCGGCTTGACGATGGTCGCGCAGCCGGCCGCCAACGCCATCGAGACCTTGCGCACCACCTGGTTGATCGGGAAATTCCACGGCGTGAAGGCCGCGACCACGCCCACCGGTTCCTTGATGGCGAGCTGGTAGACGCCCTCGGCGCGGGCGGGGATCACCTGGCCGTAGGTGCGGCGCGCTTCCTCGGCGAACCAGTCGATGATGTCGCAGCCGGCCATGACTTCCATCTTGGCTTCGGCGACGGGCTTGCCCTGTTCCAGCGTCATGATGCGGGCGATGGCGTCGGCGCGCGAGCGCATCAGGTCGGCGGCGCGGCGCATGACTTTGCCGCGTTCGAAGGGGCTGACCTTGCGCCATTGCGCGAAGCCGCGTTCGGCGGAGGCGAGCGCTGCGTCCAGGTCGGCGCGGGTGGCATGCGCGACGGTGCCGATAACCTCTTCGCTGGCGGGGTTCAGCACATCGATGCGGCGGCCGCCCTCGGCGTCGCGCCATTGGCCTGCGATGAAAAGTTGGGTGTTGGGGTATTCGGACATGGCGTTTCTCCCTCGGGTGGCGGGAGCATGCCGCAGGGGCGGCGGGTGCGCTAGGCGGGCTCGATCTTGCCGCCGCGGATGGTCACGGCGCGGTCCATGCGCGCGGCCAATGCGGGGTTGTGCGTAGCGATGAGTGCGGCCACGCCCTGCCCGCGCACCTGTTCGAGCAATTCCTCGAAGACGCGGTCGGAGGTGCCGACATCGAGGTTGCCGGTGGGTTCATCGGCCAGCAGCAGGCGCGGCTTGTTGGCGAGTGCGCGGGCGATGGCGACGCGCTGTTGCTCGCCGCCGGACAGGCGGCCCGGGCGGTGGTCCAGCCGTTCGGACAGGCCCAGCCGGCCGAGCAATTCCGCCGCGCGCGTTGCGGCCGCGGCGCGCGCCACGCCGGCTGCCATTTGCGGCAGGATCACGTTCTCGGCCGCCGTGAATTCGGGCAGCAAATGGTGCGACTGATAGACGAAGCCGATGGCCGAGCGGCGCAGCGCGGTGCGCTTGTCGTCGCCCAAAGTGCCGGCGGCTTGGCCTGCGATGAACACCTCTCCGGCATCGGGTTTTTCCAGCAGGCCGGCCAGGTGCAGCAGCGTGGATTTGCCAGTGCCAGAGGGTGCGACCAGCGCCACGATTTCGCCCGCGCGCAAGGACAGCGTGGCACCTTCCAGCACGGTAAGCTGGCCGGCTTCCGTGCTGAAGCGCCGTGCGACGTCGCGCAATTCCAGGACCAGGTCACTCATTGCGCAGCATCACCACGGGGTCGGTGCGGGCGGCGCGCCAGCTGGGGTAGATCGTCGCCAGCAGGGAGAGGACCAGGCCCATGCCGACGGCCTGCGCGACATCCCAGTAGTCCACCACGGCGGGCAGTTGGGTCAGCCAGTAGACTTCCGGGCTGAAGAGTTCCGTGCCGGAGAGCGACTGCACGAATTGGCGGATCGCCTCGATGTTTTCGCAGAACA
>JAAFHD010000091.1 GCA_013298245.1 Alphaproteobacteria bacterium | reverse complement strand
TCGCCAAGCTGCACCCCATCCCGCGGCTGGGCGAAGCGGATGACGCGGCGGCGCTGGCGGATTTCCTGCTCTCGCCCGCGGCAGGCTGGATCACGGGGCAGGTGATCGGCGTCGATGGCGGGCGCGCTGCGCTGCGCGCGAAGGGCGGCTAGGATGCGGTGTCATTCGGAGATTCGCGCATGCTGCCACGCCGTGTCCTGCCCCTGTTGGCGCTGCCTGCCGTCGCGGGCGCGCAGCCTGCCGGCTATGCCTGGGCGGTGATGCGCCAGGGCAGCCGCATCGGCACGCATCGCGTGAGTTTTTCTCAGCGCGGCGAGGAACTGGTGGCGGAGAGCGACCTGTCCATCGTGCCGCGCGTGATGGGTGTCGTGGTGTATCGCTTCGAACACCGCATGACGGAGGTGACCAGGCGCGGGCGTTTCGTCTCCGCGCAGTCGCGCCACAACCGCAATGGGCGCATCGTGGAGGCGGTTGCGGAAGCGCGGCCTGACCATGTGCTGATGCGCCATACGGGCGGCGAATTGCGCATGCCCGCCAATGCCGCGCCGCTATCCTGGTGGGAGCCAGCGCGCTTCGGCGCGATGCAGCTGTTCGGCATGACCGAGCCCAAATTGCTGGAGCTGCGCGTGGCGCGCGAAGCCCAGGCCGGCGGCGTGCGCGTGACCACAACAGGCGATGTGCAGGCGACACTGGATTACGACCGCGCGGGCCGCTGGGTCGGGTATTCCGTGGTGGGCGATGACGGCAGCACCGTGACCTACGCGCCCGCATGATGCTGCGCCTGGTGCTGGGGGACCAGCTGTCGCGCAGCCTATCGGCGCTGGATGACCTGGACCCCGCGACCGATACCGTCCTGATGGCGGAGGTGATGGGCGAGTGCGAATACGTGCCGCACCATCCGCAGAAGATCGCGCTGGTCTTGTCCGCGATGCGGCACTTCGCCCGCGCGCTGTCTGCGCGCGGTGTGCGCGTGCGGTATGTCGCGCTGGATGATGCGGCGAACACGCAGACATTGGGTGGCGAGGTGGCACGCGCGGTGCGCGAATTGGCGCCGGCGCGCGTGGTCTGCACCGATGCCGCTGAGTGGCGCGTGGCGCAGGAAATGGCGGGCTGGGAACAGGCGCTGGGTGTGGCGGTGGAGATCCGATCGGACACGCGTTTCCTCTGCGCGCTGCCGTGGTTCCGCCAATGGGCGGGGGCGCGCAAGCAGCTGCGCATGGAGTTCTTCTACCGGGAGATGCGCCGCGCGACCGGGCTGCTGATGGATGGCGATGCGCCGGTTGGCGGGCAGTGGAACTACGACGCCGAAAACCGCCGCGCGATGCCGCGCGATGTGGTGCCGCCCGCGCCGCCCGTCTTCGCGCCGGATGATGTGACGCAAGAGGTGATGGCGCTGGTCGCGGCGCGTTTTCCGCGCAACTTCGGCACGCTGGAAGGCTTCAACTGGCCGGTCACCGCGCGCGATGCCGAAGCGGCGCTGGCGCATTTCGTGGCGACCCGCCTGGCGTCGTTTGGCGACTACCAGGACGCGATGGCCGAAGGCCAGGCAACGCTGTTCCATTCGCTGCTGTCCACCAGCTTGAACCTGGGCCTGCTGCTGCCGCGGCAGGTGTGCGACGCGGCCGAAGCCGCGTATCGCGCGGGTGCGGCGCCATTGAACGCGGTGGAGGGGTTCATCCGCCAGATTCTCGGTTGGCGCGAATATGTGCGTGGCCTGTATTGGCTGCACATGCCGGGATACGCGGCGCTGAATGCACTGGACGCAACGCGCCCGCTGCCCGCGATGTACTGGGGCGCGCCGACCACCATGGCCTGCATGCGCGCCGCCATCGGGCAGACGCGGGACCTCGCTTACGCGCACCACATCCAGCGCCTGATGGTGACAGGGAATTTCGCGCTGCTGGCGGGCGTGGCGCCGGCCGCCATCAACGAGTGGTACCTGGCCGTCTACGCCGACGCCTTCGAATGGGTGGAACTGCCGAACACGCATGGCATGGCGATCTGGGCCGATGGCGGGATCATGGCGTCCAAGCCCTATGCGGCGAGTGGCGCGTATATCAACCGCATGTCGGACCATTGCCGCGGCTGCGCGCATGATGTGAAGGCGGCGGTGGGACCAAGGGCGTGCCCGTTCAATTTTCTCTACTGGGATTTCATCGCGCGGCACGCGGAGAAATTCCGGCGCAACCCGCGCATGGCGATGCCGCTGAGCACGCTTGGCAAGATGGATGCGGGCAAGCTGGCGGCGATGCGGGCGGAGGCGGCGCGGTTCCTGGCGGAGCTGGCTTGATGGGGCCGCATTCGGCCGCAACCGAGGAACGATGACATGAACAACAAGGCGCGCGTGAGCGACGAGACTTTCGACCAGTTCCTGGCGGAGCAGGGCATTCTGGAAGTCTGCGAGCAACACGCACTGAAGACGATCATCGCCACGCAGGTGGCGCAGGCGATGACCGAGCGGCGCTTGGACAGAACCGCGATGGCGGCGTGCATCGCCATCAGCCGTGGCGAGCTTGATCGTCTGTTGGACCCCGCAACGGAGTCGGTCGCGGTCGAGACCTTGCGCCGCGCCGCCATCGTAGTCGACAGCAGCTTGCGCGCGGCATTGGATTGAGGCCCTGGCGCCCGATTGTTTCCGCCCGCCGCCCGGTCCAAGCTTGGCCCCATGGGAGCCACAACAACACGCCGAACGGCGATCCTCACCGCGCTGGCCGCACCCGCGCTGGCACAGCCGCAATGGCCCGACCGGCCCTTGCGTTTCGTGGTGCCCTTCGGCGCCGGCGGGCAGACCGATATCGTGGCGCGCGTCGCCGCTGAATCCATCGCCGTACGCCTCGGCCAGCAGGTGATCGTGGACAACCGTCCCGGCGGCAATGGCAACCTGGCCGCCGATGCCGTCGTGCGCGCGCCCGCCGATGGCTACACTGTTCTCATCGCTGGCCTGGGCACCAATAGCGGCCTGAACGCGCTGCTGTATCGCAGCGTTCCCTTCGATTGGCAGCGCGACTTCTCGCATGTCGGTCTGTTCTGCACGACGGCCAACATGCTGATCGTGAACAACGTGATCCCCGGCGCGAATTTTTCGGAAGTGGTGGCGTGGATCCGCGCCAACCCCGGCCGCTTCACCTACGCCTCTGCCTCCACCGGCGCGATCACCCATCTGGTGATGGAAGATCTCGGCGCGCGGCTGGGCCTCGACATGCTGCATGTGGCCTACCGCCAGACCACGCAGGCGATGACCGACATGCTCGCCGGCCGCGTGCATTCCCGCGCCATGGGCGTGCCCGAAGCGGAGGTGGTGCGCGGCGCGCCCACCATCCGCCCCGTCGCCGTCAGCACGCTGGCGCGCCGCCCCGAATGGCCCGATGTACCGACCATGGCCGAAACCCTGCCGGGCTTCGAAGCATCCGCCTATTTCGGGCTGTCAGTGCCACGCGCCACACCACCCGACATCGTGCAGCGCCTCAACACCGCGATGAACGAAACCCTCGCCGATGAGCGCGTGCGCCAGGCCTATATCCGCGTCGGCGCCGACCCCGCGCCGCCCAACACGGCCGAACAATTCGCCGCCCACGCGATGCGCGAACACGAACGCTGGGGCGGGTTGATCCGCCGTCTGGGATTGGTGGCACAATGAGCATGGAACTCTCCGAAGAACTGCGCGGCTGGATCGGCCGCAAGCGCGTGGTCGAAGAAGACATCGGCATCGGCCAGGTGCGCCGCATCGCCGGCATGCTCGACATGGACCCCGACACATTCCGCCGCGGCGACGCGCTGCCGCCGCATTGGTTCAACCTGTTCTTCGCCGACGCCACGCGGCAATCAGCGCTGGGGCATGATGGCCACCCCGCCCCCGGCGTGATCCTCCCACCCATCCCGCTGCCGCGCCGCATGGGCGCCGGCCGTCGCGTGGAGATGCCCGGGCAACTGCGCGTGGGCGACGCCGCGACACGCACCGCCGAGGTACTGGCCATCGTGCCCAAGCAGGCGCGCACAGGCTTCATCACCGTGCTGACCATGCGCCACACCATCGCGCGCGGGCCCGAGATCATCGCCACCGAAGACTTCGACGCGGTGTACCGCGAAGCCGTGCGCGCTGGCGAAAAATCCGCTACCAACACGCCGGTCGTCGCACCCGTGCAGGCCGACTGGACGGAACAGCGCCACCTGCCGCCGACCCTTCTGTTCCGCTATTCCGCCGTCACCTGGAATTCGCACCGCATCCACTACGACGCCGATTATTCACGCGACGAAGAGGGCTACCCGAACACCGTGCAGAATGGCGGGCTGACGATGCAGTTGTTGCTGGATGCCGCGTGGCGGAACACGCGCGGCCGCATGCTGGGTTTCTCCGCGCGCCTCACGCGCCCCATCCATGTGGGCGACACCATCACGCTGCGCGGCGCACGCGGCGCCGATGGCGTGGTGCGCTGTTGGGTCGCCGACAGCCAGGGCTTCCAATGCGGTGAAGCGGAATGCCGCTTCGGAGACGCCGCATGAACTGGCGCTCCCTCCTTTTCGTGCCCGCCAATGCGGAACGCTTCGTGGCCAAGGCGCACACACGCGGCGCGGATGCCATCATCCTGGACCTGGAAGACAGCATCGCGCCCGCCGAGAAGGAAGCCGCGCGCGCAGCACTGCCCGCCGCCGCGCGCGCAGTCTCGCAATCCGGCGCGGATGTGCTGGTGCGGGTGAACCGCGCGCTGGAATTATGCATCCCCGACATCGCGGCCGCGGTGATGCCGGGCGTGGCCGCACTGATGCTGCCCAAGGTGATGGGCGCCGAACACATCCGCCTGTTGTCCGAAGTGGTCGCGGCCCGAGAGGCCGCGCAAGCTATGCCCATTGGGCATACCCGCTTCGTGGCACTGGTCGAGACACCGCAGGCATTGCCGCTGCTGCCCGCTATCGCGGCCGCCGATCCGCGCATGGTCGCACTCGGCGTTGGCGTGGAAGACCTAGCGATGGAGATGGAAGCCGCACCTGGTGCGGATCTGATCTATGTCTTCGGGATGCAGGTGGCGGCGGCGGCGCGCGGCGCGGGCATCATGCCGTTGGGCTCGGTCGGGCCCTTCGCGGATTTTTCCGACCTGGATGCGTACCGCGCGAGCCTCGCGCGCTCGCGCCGGCTGGGCTTTGCCTGCATGGCCTGCATCCACCCCGCGCAGGTGCCGATCATCAACGAGGAATACGGCGTGAGCGCCGAAGAAGCCGACCGTGCGCGGCGCCTGGTCACGGCCTTTGAAGCCGCCGTCGCACAGGGCAGGGCGGCCGTCGCCTTCGAGGGCGCGATGATCGACATTCCCGTCGTTGAACGCGCACGCCGCCTGCTGGCGCGCGTGCGGTAGCCGTCAGTACCCCTGCCGCAACAGCGGAAACGCGCTGTGCACATCCGGCGTGATGACCGGCGGCGCGCCGACATGCACATGCTGCCGCGTCAGCGCCGCAAAGCTGTTCACGCCGGTCAGGCCCAGCGCCTTGATCGCCTCGTCTTCCAGGATTTCCAGCATGCGGGTGATGCCCGCCGCGCCCTCGGCCGCCAGCGCATACAGATACAGCCGCCCAAGCCCGACCCAATCAGCACCCAGCGCCAGCGCCTTCACCAGATCCGTCCCACGGCTGATACCACCATCGACCATGATCTTGGCGCGCCCCGCAACTGCGGGTGCCACTTCCTGCAGCACATCCAGGCTGCCGCGCCCATGGTCCAACTGTCGCCCGCCATGGTTCGAGACATACACAACATCCACGCCATGTTCGCAGGCCAGCGCGGCATCTTCGGCGGTGCCGATGCCCTTCAGGATCAGCGGGATGGAATGGCGGTCCTTGAAGCGTTTCACGTCATCCCAGTTCAGCGCGGCCTGGTGGTCCATGCCGGTATTCGCCGCCCGCCAGGTTTTGACGAAGCGCTTGGTGATGTCGCGCTCACGGCGCGAGTAATGCGCGGTATCCACGGTCAGCGCGAAGGCGTCATACCCGCTGTCCACCGCACGCTTCACATGCTCATCCACGAAGGCCGCATCGCCGCGCACATACAACTGGAAAATGCGCGGCCCATCGGATGCCGCGGCCGCCGCTTCCATCCCCGGCTGCGACACGCTGGACAGCATGAACGGCACACCAAACGCATGCGCGCCGACGGCCGCGCTGGCACCACCGCCAGCCTCGAAGGATTCCAACGAACCCACCGGGCACAGAAACACCGGCAGGCGAATGTCATGCCCGAAGAAATCCACCCGCGCCGACACATTCGCCACATTGGTCAACACGCGCGGGCGCAGTGCCACCGTGTCGATCGCCATGCGGTTGCGCGCCACCGTCGTCTCGGTCTCGGTGCCGCCGATCAGATAGTCCCAGATGTTGGGGTTCAGGCGCAGCTTCGCGACCTTGATGAACTCGTGCAGCGTCAAATACTGGCCGCCGGCCAATTCGTTCTTGTGCAGCGTGTTGGACATGCGCGGCCCCTCCCGTTCCCAACGCAGGCTATGCGCGGCACGATACCCCCACAAGTCAGGGAGGCATGCGATGAAGTGGAGCCAGAGACGCGCAGCAGCACGGGCGGTGCTGGAAGGCAGCGCCTGCATCCACCCGGCATCCGTGCATGACCCCGTCAGCGCGCGCATCGCCGAAGACCTGGGGTTTGAACTGGGCATGTTCGCGGGCAGCACGGGGTCGCTGGCGATCCTCGGTGCGCCAGACCTGATCATGATCACGCTGAGCGAATTCGCGGAACAAGCGCTGCGCATCAACCGTGCCGCCGCGCGTCTGCCCTTGGTCGTGGACGCCGACCACGGCTACGGCAATGCGCTGAACGTGATGCGCACGGTTGAGGAGTTGGAGGTCGCGGGTGTTGCCGCGATGTCCATCGAGGACACCGACCTGCCGCGCCCTTTTGGCGAGCCGAAGCCGCGCCTGATTGCGCTGGATGAAGGTGTTGGGAAAATGCGCGCCGCCGTGGCCGCGCGCGTCGATCCTGCGTTGATCATCCTGGCCCGCACGGGTGCGATGTCGATCACCGGCGAGGCTGACTGCATCGCGCGTGTGCGCGCCTACAACACGACCGGCGCGGATGGCATTTTCCTCACCGGCGTGACCACGCGCGCCCAGTTGGATGCGGTCGCCGAAGTGGCCAGGCTGCCATTGGTGCTGGGCACGCTGTCACCCGAAATCACTGACCGCGACTACCTGGCCAGCCGCGGTGTGCGCATCGCACTGCAAGGGCATCTGCCCTTCCAGGCCGCGATCGCCGCGATCCACGCGACGTTGAAATCGCTGCGTGACGGCGTGCCACCCGCCGACATCACCGGCACCGCATCACCCGCGCTGGCGCGTGCGACGATGCACGAGGATGGCTACGCCGCCGCCACGCGCGACTTCCTGGACAAGGCCTAACCAGCGCCCGCCAGCACCGCGCGCCACACGCGCAGGAAATTGCCGGACCACAGCAGCCCGATCTCGCGCGCGCCATAACCACGGCGCGCCAACTCGGCCGCAATCGCGGGCGTCTCCGACGCATCCTTCCAGCCCTGCACAGCACCACCGCCATCGAAATCGCTGCTGACGCCGACATGCTCCAGCCCGATGCGGCGGATCGCGTGCTCCATATGGTCCACGATATCCGCGACCGACGCCTGTGCCGGTTGCCCCTGGGGCGGCGTGCGCAGGAAGGCCGGCACCGCGGTGATCTGCGCAATGCCGCCCACTGCGCGGATGGCATCCAGCTGTTCATCATCAATGCCGCGCGGATGCGGGCACAACGCCGTGCAGGCGGTGTGCGTCACCGCGATCGGCACGCGCGACATCGCGGCCGCGCGCAGCATGCCGGCCTTGGAGACATGCGCGCAGTCCACCATCAGCCCCACGCGGTTCATCTCGGCCACCGCGGCCTCACCCAGCGCGGACAGCCCGCCATGTTCGGCCACGCTGTCGCCCAGTGCGGGCTTCGGCCGCGCGCTGTCGGCCAGTGCGTTGTGCCCGTCATGCGTGACCGTCAGGTAGATTGCGCCAAGCCGCCGCCAGGCATCGATGCGCGCCAGCTCCAGGCCCATCGCGTAGCCATTTTCCACCGCCGACAGCACCGCCGTTTCACCCGCCGCGAAGCAGGCTTCCAGCGCATCCGGTGTGGCGCAGAAACGCGTGCCCGGCGCGTCGCCACGCGCGCGGATATGCGCCAGCATCGCCATCGCGCGGTCGGCGGCCTGCGCGTGGCCCGCAGCATCCCGCTTGCCCTGCTGCACATAGGCGATGAAGACCGCGGCACTCATCCCGCCCGCCTGCATCTTCGGCAGGTCCACCAATTGGCGGGTGTGCGTGGTCCAGTCCGGCGGCTCGGGCCAGCGGATGTCGATATGCGTGTCCAGGATCAAAGGGTTCATCGCCAGGCCCCCAGGAATGCGTGCAACAACGGCCCGAGGTGATCGACCGCATAGCCGCCCTCCTGGCAGATGGCGGTGGGAAGGGAAAGCGCGCTGATCGCCACGGCCGCGCGCGCGAAGCCATCGGATGTGACGCGCACTGCCGCCAGTGGTTCGTGCTCGGATGCGTCGAAGCCAAGTGCGACCACCAGCGCATCGGCGCTGAAGGCGCGGATGCGCGCGATGCCAGTGGCGATGGCGGCAAGCCATTCGGTATCGCCCGTGCCGAAGGGGAGGGGCAGGTTCAGGTTCTCGCCCGCGCCCGTTTCACCAGCAAAACCGACATACCATGGGTAGTAACGCGCGGGGTCGGCATGGACCGACACCGTCAGCACATCCTTGCGTTCCCAGAAGATGCCCTGCGTGCCGTTGCCGTGATGGCTGTCGATGTCCAGCACAGCGACGCGCTTGGCCCCCGCATCGCGCAGGCGCTGTGCCGCCAGCGCCGAATTGTTGATGTAGCAATGCCCGCCCGCGCGCGCGGCGTAGGCGTGATGCCCGGGCGGGCGGCACAACGCATAGGCCGCACCGCCCGCCGCCACCGCATCCGCCGCCGCCAGTGCGCAGCCCAGGGCGGACAGTGACGCAGCCCATGTGCCCGGCCCGATCGGGCAGGCATTGTCGGCGGTGAATTGCCCGGTGCGGGCGATGATGTGTGCCGGCGTGGTGCGCGTTTGCGCCAGCATTTCCGGGGCGGGGTGGATGTTGGGCACGACCTCGGCGCCGGCTTCGGGCAACGCTGCCCATTCGGCATGCGCGCTGGCCAGGAAATCCAGATAGCCCTGGTCGTGCAATCGCGCCGCGTCTGCACGCGTAGCAGGTGGCGGCGCGTCCGGCGCGACGCCAAGCGCCACAAGCCCCGCGCGCAGGCTGGCCGCGCGCGCCGGCACTTCGAAGTTGGCGCGCAATCGCCCTCGCATCAGGAAGAATTGCGGGTCGTGGAGGGCTTCATCGGCGTGGGCAAAGGCGCGCATCGGGACAGGCTAGCAGGCGCCGCCGGCTGCGCCATACTGCGCCGATGATCCCGCTGGACCCGGGCGCCAAGCGCGCCATTCTGCAAGCCTGCGACACGCTGCGCGACGCGACGCTGGAGACCCTGTTCCGCCTGGTGCGCTGCCCGAGCACGCTCGGCAACGAGGCCAGCGCGCTGGATGAAATGGCGCGCGAATACCAGGCGCTGGGCCTGGTGCCGCGCCGCATCCAGACGGTGCCGAATGGCGACCCGATCTTCTCGCCGCCGCTGATCCCGTATGCGGGCCGCGACAATGTGGTGGCGCTGCACGAACCGCGCGAACGGCGTGGGCGTTCGCTGGTGCTGCAAGGCCATGTGGATGTGGTGCCCGAGGGGGCGGCCGATATGTGGGCAAGCCCGCCGTATGCGCCGGAGATTCGCGATGGCCGCATTTTCGGCCGAGGTGCTGGCGACATGAAGGGCGGCATTGCGTCGTACCTGACGGCCTTCGCCGCGTTGCGCCGCGCCGGGCTGCAACCGGCCGCACAGGTGCAGATGCACGCCGTCATCGAGGAGGAATGCACCGGCAATGGTGCGGCCGCCTGCATGCTGGCACTGCCGAAATGCGACGCGGTCATCATCCCCGAACCAGGGCCTGGCGTGGAGGCGATGTACACGGCGGAGGTGGGCGTGGTCTGGGCCTGGATCACCGTCAGCGGCCGGCCCGCGCATGTGCGCGACATGCAGGCCGGCGTGAACGCGATCGAGGCTGCCGGCATCATTGCTGCAGCGTTCAAGGAGTACGAAGCCGAGCGGAATCGCGCTGAGCATATCCACGCGGCGTTCCATGGCGTGAACCATCCGGTGAACATCAACCTCGGCACGATCGAGGGTGGGGAGTGGAACAGTTCCGTCGCCACGCGCTGCCGCATCGGGCTGCGCGTCGGCGTGATGCTGGGCTATTCGGCGGCGCAGACGCGCTCGGATATCGAGCGCATCGTCGCGCGAATGCAGGGCGATCCCGCGCTGCGCGGCGCGCGCGTGGAACTGGCGTTTCGCGGC
>JAAFHD010000090.1 GCA_013298245.1 Alphaproteobacteria bacterium | reverse complement strand
ATAGAGGTAGGAGTGGTCGCTGGTCATGCCGGGCGGCAACAACGCCGCGGACTGGCGGCTGATCTCCATGATGCGGTCAAAGCGAGCCTTACGGTCAGCCGCATCCCGCGCCTCCTCCTCCGCGACCAGCCGGCGCAGCGTATCGGTAAGGCTGGTCTGCCGGCGTGCCGCTAGGGCGCGCAGCTTCTCGATCAGCGCGTCGTCCTTGATGTTCAGCTGGCCCATGGTAGAATTCCTTTCGCGTCTTCTACCATAACGCCGACGCGCCCTCCCGGCAACGACATTCCGTCACGCCGCCTTCGCCAGCCAGGTCTCGCAACACGCCTTCGCCAGCTCCCGCACGCGCCCGATATACGAAGCCCGTTCCGCCACGCTGATCGCGCCCCGCGCATCCAGCAAATTGAACCGGTGCGATGCCTTGATGCAGTGGTCATAGGCCGGCATCGCCAGGCCCGCGCGCGCCAGCGCCAGGCATTCCTGCTCCGCCTCCTCGAACTGCTTTTGCAGCAGCGCGATATTCGCGTGTTCGAAATTATGCGCGCTGTATTCCCGCTCCGCGCGCAGGAACACATCGCCGTAGCGCACGCCTTCATTGTTGAAGCGCAGGTCGTACACATTCTCCACGCCCTGGATGTACATCGCGAGCCGCTCCAACCCATAGGTCAGCTCGCAGCTCGGGACCTCGCACGGAATGCCGCCGACCTGCTGGAAGTAGGTGAACTGCGTCACCTCCATGCCGTCGCACCAGACTTCCCAGCCCAGGCCCCAGGCGCCGATCGTCGGGTTTTCCCAGTCATCCTCGACGAAGCGCATGTCATGCACCGCGGGGTCCAGACCCAGCGCCTTGTAGCTGTCCAGCAACAGCGCCTGCGGGTCACGCGGGGATGGCTTCAGAATGACCTGGTACTGGTAGTAGTGCTGCAAGCGGTTCGGGTTCTCGCCATACCGCCCGTCGGAAGGGCGCCGGCTGGGCTGCACATAGGCCGCCTTCCATGGCGTGCGGCCCAGCGCCCGCAACGCGGTGGCGGGGTGCAGCGTGCCGGCCCCCATCTCCATGTCGTATGGCTGAAGGATCAGGCAGCCCTGCGCGGACCAGTAATTGTGCAGCGCCAGGATCATGTCCTGGAAGGAGAGTGCGTTTGGCATGGCCTCTGGCGTGTTCGACGGACGCGCAACATAACGGCGCCGCACCCAGACCGGAAGCCGCCATGCACCCGACTGAAACGCTGATCCGCGACTACTACGCCGCCTTCAACCGCGCCGACTGGGACGCGATGTGCGCGCTGCTGGCGCCGGATGTTGCGCACGACATCAACCAGGGCGGCCGCGAAACCGGCGTCGCCGCCTTCCGCGCTTTCCTCTCGCGCATGCAGCGCAGCTACCGCGAGGAACTGCGCGACATCGCCATCATGGTAGACCGCACCGGCACCCGCGCGGCGGCTGAATTCACCGTGCACGGCGAATACCTGGCCGATGACGCCGGCCTGCCGCCAGCCCATGGCCAGCGCTACATCCTCCCCGCCGGCGCCTTCCTGGCCGTCAGCAATGGCCGCATCACCCGCGTGACGATGCACTACAACCTGGCCGACTGGATCGCGCAGGTCGGGGGCTGACCGCGCCGCGCAGGCGTGGTTATGAACCCCCATGACCCCGCGCATCGCCCCCAGCCTGCTCGCCGCCGACTTCACCCGATTGGGAGAAGAGGTCCGCGCCGTCACCGCCGCCGGCGCCGATTGGCTGCACCTCGACATCATGGACGGGCATTTCGTGCCCAATATCAGCTTCGGCCCCGCCATCGTGAAGGCCCTGCGCCCGCACAGCCCCATCCCCTTCGACGTCCACCTGATGATCGCGCCCGCCGACCCCTACATCGAAGCCTTCGCGCAAGCCGGCGCGGACCTGATTTCGCTACACCCCGAAGCCGGGCCGCACACCCATCGCACGCTGCAATCCATCAAGCGGCTGGGCAAGAAATGCGGCGTGGTGTTGAACCCCGGCACGCCCGTCTCCACCGTCGAAAACCTGCTGGACCTGGTGGACCTGATCCTGGTCATGACGGTGAACCCAGGCTTCGGCGGGCAATCCTTCCTTGACAGCCAATTGCCGAAGATCGCCAAACTCCGCAGGATGATCGACGAAACAGGCCGCGACATCGCGCTGGAGATCGACGGCGGCGTCACCGCAGACACCGCACCCCGCTGCATCGCGGCCGGTGCGGATACGCTGGTGGCGGGCACCGCCGTCTTCGGCGCGAAGCATTACGGGGATGCGATCGCGGCGCTGAAAGGGGGGTAAGCATGGCGGACATGATGCGGAACGCACGGCGCTGGCTGTCGCAGCTGAAACCGCTGCGCGTGCCCGACGCCCCCGCCCGCGCCTTCAAGGATTTGTGGCCTGGCGAGGCCGCGCGCGGCCAATCCCTGGTGGGCGGCGAATTGGACGTGAAGGGCACGCGCCACGCCTTGCTGCCCGCGACGCCCGATGACGCCAGCATCGGCTGGGCACCCGCCGATGGCCCGCTGCTGTGGCGCGCCGCCGCACACGGCTTCACCTGGCTGCGCGACCTGCGCGCGCTGGGCACCGATGATGCACGGGTGCGCGCGCGCGACCTCGCACATGACTGGCTGCACCATGGCGCCGGTCAGGATTTGGCACAGGCGCCGGAAGTGGCGGGCGCGCGCATTTCCGCCTGGCTTGGCCATTGGGATTTCCTGGCGGCGACCGCCGATGACGGCTTCCGCCGCGCGCTGATGTCGCGCCTGGTGCAGGATGGCCGCGCCGTGCTGGGCGCCTTGCCCGCCGAGGCCGCGCATCGCGGCGCGCTGGTCACCATCAAGGCCGGCATCGCAGCGTCGGTTGCGCTGGCGGAAGACGGCTGGCTGGGCCGCGCGCTGCGCCTGCTGCCGCAGGAATTGGAACGCCAATTCTACCCCGATGGCGGCCATGTCGAACGTAGCCCCGCGCAGCACCTGCTGGCGACGCAGGACCTGATCGAAATCCGCAACCTGCTGCATGGCGCCGGTGCGGATGTGCCGCCGCAACTGGGCATCATCCTGGAACGCGCCTGCCAGGCGCTGCGCTTCTATCGCCACCAGGATGGCTCGCTCGCGCTGTTCAACGGCACGCGCGAGGAAAGTGCCGCGCTGGTGGACCTGGTGTTGCACCACGGCCAGGCGCGTGGGCGCGCGCCCATGCTTTTGCAGGATACGGGCTTCCATCGCATGCAGGGCAGCCGCACGCTGGTGATCGTGGATTGCGGCGCGCCGGCGGCGTCTCGGCCGCCCGATCCCGGCACCATGCTGCCGCGCGGCGCGGACCGTTATGCGCATGCCGGCACGGGGTCTTTCGAGTTGTCCGTCGGCCGCGATCGGCTGATCGTGAATTGCGGCGCGGCCCCCGCCAGCGATGGGTCCTGGAAGGACGCGCTGCGCAGCACCGCAGCACACTCCACGCTGGTGCTGGCCGATACCAGCAGCGCCGAATTGCGCGAAGAAGGCCTCGGCCGCCGCCCCGATCGCGTGGAAGTGGAACGCCACGAACAGGACCACGCGCATTGGCTGGAAGTCGCGCATGATGGGTATCGGCGCAACTTCCAGGCGATCCATCGCCGCAAGCTGTATTTGGCCGAAGGCGGCGATGATCTGCGCGGCGAGGACGCACTGGAACTGCCCGGTGGCGAGGCCGAAAGCCTGTCCTGGATCATCGCCTTCCATCTGCACCCATCCGTCTCGGCATCATTGGTCGAGGACGACCAGGCGGTGCTGATGCGCCTGCCATCCGGCCATGGATGGAAGCTGCGCGCCCGTGGTGCATCGGTGGCGCTGGACGAAAGCGTCTATTTCGGCGGCGAGATGCGCCGCTGCCAGCAGATCATCCTGACGGCTGATCCCGACATCGAATGCGTGCGTTGGGGCATCAGCCGCGTGGTGGCGCAGGGCGAGGGGTGATCGGACAACCCACTGGCGCCACGGCGTGCCTTGGGTATCAAGGCGCTTGAGGACGCTTCCCGATCCGCCGAACAGCCGGCGCCAGCCTGTCGAGATCGGGCACTACCCCGCCTTTTTCGCGAAGAAACTGGCGAAGATCGCCTGCGCCTCCGGCGTTTGCAGCCGCGCGGAAAACGCCACGCGTTCCGCATCCATCGCCGCTTCCAGCATGGGCATCAGCGGTTCGCGCAGCAGGCGCTTGCTTTCGGCCACAGCGCCGGGCGGCAATGCGGCCAACTGGTCCGCGTAACGGCGCGCGGTGGCCTCGACCGCGCCATCATCCACGCTTTCCAGCGCAAGCCCGGCTTCCGCGGCGGTGGCACCCGAAAACGCCTCGCCCGACAGCAGCCACCAACTGGCGCGCGCCTGACCGACGCGGCGCGCCAGCAGCACCGATGACCCACCCTCCGGCACCAGGCCCAGCCGTGCGAAGGGCATTTGCAGCTTGGCATCGCGCGCGGTCACCACCGCGTCGCAATGCAGCAGCATTGTGGTGCCGATGCCGATCGCCACACCGCGCACGCCGGCCACCACGGGCTTCGGGAAGACGCGAATGGCCTGCAGGAATTCGAACGCCGCACCCGGGCGCGGGCCGCCGCTACCGGCCTTGGCGAAATCGGCCAGGTCATTGCCGGCGGTGAAGTCGCTGCCACCGGCGATCATCACGGCGCGAATGCTGTCATCGGTGGCGGCGGCGCGCAGGCCCTCGGCCATGCTGGTGTACATGGCGCCGGTCAGCGCGTTCTTCTTGTCCGGGCGGTTCAGGCGCAGCGTCAGCACGGCGCCATCGCGTTCGTGCAGCAGGTGTTCGGTCATGGCTTTGTCCTCTCCTCTCGCGGGCATCTTCACGCCGCGATGCGGCAATCTGCCCTTGGCCTGCCAGGATGTCAGAAGATCGCGCTGAAGGGCAGCACCCTGACCGGCGCGCCGGGTGCTATATCCACCTGGTCTTCCATCAATTCGACGAAGGCCTCGGTTTCCGTCAGGGATGTCAGCAGGCCCGCACCTTCGCGCTCGAATTTCTCGGCGCGCAGCACGCTGCCGTCGCGCGCCAGCCGCGCGCGCAGATATTCGCGCCGCCCGGACTTCTTGCGATGCGCGAAGCCCGCCACGGCCGGGAAGCGGGGCAGGGTCTCGGGTGCAGCACCAGCCAGCCGCAGGATCAACGGCCGCGCCAGATGCAGGAAGCACACCACCGCCGCCACGGGATTTCCGGGCAGGCCCAGCACTGGCACGCCCCGCACCACGCCCATCGCGGCGGGCCGGCCCGGCTTCACCGCCAGGCGCCAGAACACCAGGCGGCCCGCGGCTTCGATCGCGGCGCGGACATGGTCTTCCTCGCCGGTGGAGACGCCGCCGGAGGTGAGCAGCAGGTCGTGCACGCCAGCCGCTTCGTGCAGCGCTTCGCGGGTGCGCGCGGCATCATCGGGCAGGATGCCGAGGTCGGCGGCATCCACCGGCAGGCCGGCCAGCAGTGCGAGCAGCGTGAAGCGATTGGAGTCGTAGGTCTGCGCGACGGCCAGTGGGCGGCCGGGTGCCGCCAGTTCATCACCGGTGGAAAACACGCCCACGCGCAAGGGCCGCGTGCAATCGAGCATGGCCACGCCAAGCGCCGCCGCCAGCCCGATCTCGGCGGGACCAAGCCGCGTGCCGGCCGGCAGCGCGGTCGCACCCTGCGCCACATCCTCTCCGGCGGGGCGGCAATTGGCATGGCGCTTGAGGCCGGGCGGCAGGATCAGCGCGTCGCCATCCAGCTGCGCGTCCTCCTGCATCATCACCGTGTCGGCGCCGGCGGGCATGGGCGCGCCGGTGAAGATACGCATCGCCGTGCCGGCGGTCAGCGCGGGTGCGGCCTGGCCGGCGGCGACGCGACCGGCCAGTGGCAGGCGGGTCTGGGCGCCGGGCAACAGCGCGGCATGCGCGAAGGCATAGCCATCCACTGCCGAATTGAAGAAGGGCGGCAACGGCCCGGGTGCCACCAACGCCGCCGCCAGCACGCGGCCACGCGCGGCGTGCAGCGCCACGGGTTCGGTCTGCGCGATGGGTGCCACGCGCGCGGCGATCATCGCGGCCGCGTCCTCGACCGACATCAGCTGGCCACCGAAGGCAAAACAGTCGTCGGAGAGTTGCGCCATTACATCGCCCCCGATGGCCGCAGCGCCGCATGGCGCGAAGGGCTGAATCGGCGGCGCATCATGCAGGCTCCGCGAAGCGCAGCACCAGATCAGCCACCGCCTCCACATCATCCAGCGCCGCCTGCGGCAGCTTCGGCTGCGCCACATCGGCGGCGACGGCGACGATCCGCGCATCCTCTGTGTGCAGCCAGGGCTTGCCGTTGGCGGCGCGATGCACCTCGATCTTCGGGTGGTCCTCGCGCTTGAAGCCCTCGATGATGACCAGGTCCACGGGGTTCATGCGCGACAGCAGAAACGCCAGCGTCGGCTCCGGCGCACCGTGATTTTCACTCATCAACGCCCAGCGATTGGCGGAACTCACCAGCACCTGCGCCGCACCCGCCTGCCGGTGTTCCCAGCTATCCTTGCCCGGCACGTCCACATCAAACGCATGATGCGCGTGCTTGATGGTGGACACGCGCACCCCACGCGCGATCAACGCCGGGATCAGGCGCTTCATCAGCGTGGTCTTGCCAGCGCCACTCCAACCCGCGAGGCCAATCACTTTCATCGCGTCTGTCTACCAGGAAAGCGCGCATGAAAAAGGCCCGGCGGGCACATGCCAGCCGGGCCCGTTCATGGTGCGCCGCGCGCTTATTCTGCCGGCTTGGCCTGCGCCCCCGGCGCGCCGGAAGCCGGCCGCTTGGCAAGCTGTTCCGCCGTCCAGAGGTTGTGGTGTTCCTTCGCCCAGTTCACGTCCACCTGGCCGGAACCCATGGCGTCGAACGCGCCCTGCATGCCGACCGAGCCGATATAGATATGGCCCAGGATCGCCGCGATCATCAGCACGGAAACCAGTGCGTGGATGATGTGCGCGAGCTGCATATCCGACACGTCCGTCCCCATGAAGGGGAAGATCAGCAGGTAACCGGAGACCGCGACGGCAGCGCCACCCAGCACGGTGATCCAGAAGATCATCTTCTGGCCGGCGTTGAAGCGCTTGCTGTCAGGGTGGCCCTTGCCGACCAGGCCGCCACCCTTCTTGAACCACTCGATGTCGAGCCGGCCGGGGATGTTGTCCTTCGCCCACAGCAGCAGCATCACGACGATGCCGAGCGTGAAGGGGAAGGAGAGGTAGTTGTGCGCGATCTTCCCCCACTCGCTGATGGCGGTGAAGGTATAGGGGCCGACCACGGGCAGCAGGATATGCCGCCCGAAGGTCAGGTTCAGGCCCGTCAGGCCCAGCACGATGAAGCTGCCCGCGACCATCCAGTGGTTCGCGCGCTCCAGCAGGTTGAAGCGCGTGATGGTGCGCCCCGACATGCCGCCATGCACCATCACCTTGCCGCGCATCATGTAGAACATGATCAGCACGCCCAGCATGCCCAGCACCGCGATGCCGCCAACCCAGGCCAGCGTCACATTGTGGAAGTCACGCCAGGCCTTGCCCTCGGGCTGGATCAGGTTGGCCTGCGCCGCATCGGGAATGGTGTGGCGCCCGGCGATGATGCCGCCCTGGCGCAGGGCTGCTGCCTCCAGTTCCTCGGCGGAGACGACGCCGCGGGGCGTGCCTTGTTGCGCCAGCGCCGGCACGGTGATGCCCAGCGCAAGTGCCAGCAAAAGATAACGAAGCGCGCGCATCAGCCACCCACCGTCATGCGATAAGCGGTGCGCCAGCCCCATGCACCCGAGCCATAGCCGCGCTTGGACACACGCTCACGATAGATGGTCGCGATCATATCGCCATCACCCGCCAGCAGCGCCTTGGTGGAGCACATCTCGGCGCACAAAGGCAGCTTGCCTTCCGCGATCCGGTTCGCGCCATATTGCGTGTATTCGACGCGGGAATTGTCTTCCTGCGGGCCGCCCGCGCAATAGGTGCACTTGTCCATCTTGCCGCGGCCGCCAAAGTTGCCGACGCGCGGGTACTGCGGCGCGCCGAACGGGCAGGCGAAGAAGCAATAGCCGCAGCCGATGCACAGATCCTTGTCGTGCAGCACGATCGCATCCGCGGTCGTGTAGAAGCACGACACCGGGCACACCGCCGCACAAGGCGCATCCGTGCAGTGCATGCAGGCCATGGAGATCGAGCGCTCACCAGGCTTGCCGTCATTGATGGTGACGACGCGGCGGCGGTTGATGCCCCAGGGCACCTCGTGCTCGTTCTTGCAGGCGGTGACGCAGGCGTTGCATTCGATGCAACGGTCGGCGTCACACAGGAATTTCATTCGTGCCATTTGCTCAGCCTCCCCTTACGCCGCCACGATCTGACACAGCGTGACCTTCGTTTCCTGCATGAAGGTCACGGGATCATAGCCATAGGTGGTGATGGCGTTCACCGATTCGCCCAGCACGATCGGGTCAGTGCCTTGCGGATATTTGCGGCGCTGATCCTCACCCATGAACCAGCCGGCGAAGTGGAAGGGCATGAAGGCCACACCCTGGCCCACGCGCTCGGTCACCATCGCCTTCACCCGCGCGCGGCTGTTGGATTCCGGGCCACGCACCCAGACCCACGCACCATCGCGGATGTTGCGCGCGGCCGCGTCACGCGGGTTGATTTCCACGAACATGTCCTGCTGCAATTCTGCAAGCCACTTGTTGGACCGCGTTTCCTCGCCGCCACCTTCGTATTCCACCAGGCGGCCGCTGGTCAGCACGATCGGGAAATCGCGGCCGATGGTCGAGGACCGCGCCTGGATCGACTGCCCCAGATGCGGCAGGCGGAAACCACGACGATCCGGCAGGGTCGGGTATTGCGCGATCAGGTCGGCGCGCGGCGTGTAGATCGGCTCGCGGTGCACGGGCACCGGGTCCGGCAGGTTCCACGCCACGGCGCGGGCCTTCGCGTTGCCATAGGGCACGCAGCCGTGCTCCATCGCCACGCGGATGATGCCGCCCGAAAGGTCGGTCGCCCAGCTCACATTACCGCCGATACCTTCGATGACCGCGCGTTCCTGCGCCGTCAGTTCATTGTACCAGCCCAGGCGCTGCAGCACCTGCACGGTGAATTCCGGGTAGCCGTCGGTGATCTCCGAACCCTTGGAATAGCTGCCTTCCGCCAGCAGCGTCTGGCCATTCCGCTCGGTGCCGAAGCGCGCGCGGAAGGTGCCGCCGCCCTCCTTCACATGCAGGTTCGTGTTGTAGAGGATGTGGCTGCCCGGGTGGCGCATTTCCGGCGTGCCGAAGCAGGGCCAGGGCAGGCCGTAATAGTCACCACGGATTTCCGCCGGCGCATCCGGCAGGGCGCGCAGCGTCACCAGGTCGAACTTGTCCTGGTGCTGCTGGTGCAGCTTGAGCCGTTCCGGGCTGATGCCCGAATAGCCGCTGCCCCAGGCGCCGCGATTGATCTCGCGCAGCACGCTTTCGGCGACCGGCGCGTTGTTGCGGATTTCGATGTTCTGGAACATCGGCTGGGTGAAGCGGACGGTGGCGTTGCGGCGTTCCGCCGCACGGTCCAGCGCCTGCGCCAGGTGGTACATCACGCGGTAATCGTCGCGGCTTTCGAAGATCGGATCGACGACCTTCGAACCCCATTGCACCGAACGGTTGGAGCTGGTGCGGCTGCCATCGCATTCGAACTGCGTGGCCACCGGCAGCAGATAGGTGTTTTCCCGCCGGTTCGCGAGCACGGCAAACGTCGTCGGATGCGGGTCAGCGACGACCAGCAATTCCAGCGCGTCCAGGCCCTTCACCGCCTCGGGCATGCGCGTGACGGTGTTGCCGCCATGGCCGAAGACGATCATGCCCTTCATGTTGTCGCGCTGCGCCAGGCCGGTCTGCGCATTCACCGGCGTGGTCGCGGCATCGAAGTATCGCGTGGTCGGGATGCCCGGCGTGTTCAACATGGCCGGCGTATCGAAGCGCGCCACCATGCTCTCATACGACACGCCCCAGACGCGCGACCAATGGCGCCACGCCGTCTCGTCAATGCCGTAATACGCGGGCAGCGTCGCGACATCGAGGCCGAAGTCGGAAGCGCCCTGCACATTGCAATGGCCGCGGAAGATGTTGGCGCCATTGCCCTCGCCGCCGACGTTGCCGGTGGCCAGCAGCAGGATGGACAGCGCGCGCACATTGGCCGTGCCGACCGTCTTCTGCGTGACACCCATGCACCAGATCATGGTGGACGGCTTCTGCGTCGCGAACTGCTCCGCCACGCGGCGCAGCTGCGCGCCCGGCACGCCGGTCACGCGCTCGACTTCCTGCGGGTTCCACTTCGCCACTTCGGCGCGGATTTCCTCCATGCCGTGCACGCGCTGGCGGATGAATTCCCGGTCTTCCCAACCATTCTGGAAGATGTGCCACAGCATGCCCCACACAATGGGGATATCAGTCCCTGGGCGGATCCGCACATAATCCGTCGC
>JAAFHD010000009.1:7992-22578 GCA_013298245.1 Alphaproteobacteria bacterium | reverse complement strand
CCTGTTGCGCCTGCGCAGAGCCGGTCGGCAGCGCGGCCATCCAGGCGCCAGCCGCGACCAGGGCCCAGCGGCCCATCGCCATCATTGTCATCGTGAATTCCTTAGAACCGTGTACCGAAGCCGAAGCGGAAGACCTGCGTTTCATCCAGCGGGCGCTTCACCACCGCACGGGCCAGATCGATGTTGATCAGGCCGAAGGGGCTGCGCCAGGACACACCAACGCCGACCGAAACACGCGGCACCGAGCTGTTGAAGACATCCCCCCCGCGCGGTCCCTGCGTCAGCGCGCCGGCATCCACGAAGGCGCGCCCCAGAATGCCCAGTTCGGACGGCAAGGGCAGCGGGTAGCGCATTTCAGCGCTGGCGGTCCACATGAAGCGCCCGCCCAGGCTGTCGCGGGTGTTGATGTCACGTGGGCCGACGCCTGCGATCGCGAAACCACGCAGGTTTTCGCCACCCAGGAAGAAGCGGTCCACGATGCGGTCGCGTTCATTATTGCCGAAGCGCCGGCTGCCCAGCGGCGCCAGATGGCCCAAGCTGGCCGACAGCGACAGCACATAATCCGGGTCACCCAGCAGGCGTTCGAAGGGCAGGAAGACCACGCCGTCGAAGCGGTTGCGGATGAAGGTCACGTCACCGCCCAGACCCGCGAAATCCGAGCCCCAGCGCAGCAGGTAGCCGCGCCGCGATTCCAGCGGCGAATCGCGGGTATCAAACGCGATGGTCTGCGACACCTGGGACAGCAGCGACCGCCCCGCCTGGTCGCGCACGAAGCGCGAGGCATTGGGCTGCACGTTGAACACGTTGCGATCCACCAGCGTATAGGACCAGGACTGCCGCAGGCGTTCATTGAATTCATAACCCACGCGCACGGCGAAACCGACGCGCCGTTCCTCGTAGTTCGCGATGCGCAGCAGGTTGCGCTGCACCAGGAAGATATCGGCGCCGGCGGCCAGGTTGCGGTCCAGGAAGGACGGGTCGGTGACGGACAAATCAATCTGGCTGCGCCGCTGCGCCAGCGTGCCGTTGACGCGCGCATCAATGCCGGTGCCGACCAGGTTGCGCTCGCGCAGACCCACATCCACCAGGAAGCCCGCATCGGTCGAGAAACCGCCGCCCAGGCTGATTTCACCCGTCGGCCGTTCGGTGACCTGCGTGGTCACCACCGCGCGGTCGGGAGAGGTGCCGGGCGCGGAATTCACCTGCACATCGCCGAAATAGCCGAGGTTGCGAATACGCTCGCGCGAGCGCCTGATCTGCGCGGCATTGAAGGCATCGCCCTCCGCCAGGCGGAATTCGCGGCGGATCACGCGGTCCTGGGTGCGGGTGTTGCCCGCGATGTCGATACGCTCGACGAATACCCGCGGCGCTTCATTCACGGCGAAGGTCAGGTCGATGGTGCCGGCATCGCGGTTGCGGCGCACCTGCGGCTGCACATCCACGAAGGGAAAGCCACGCAGATTGGCGGCATCGGCGAGCGATTGCGTCATGCGCTCGATCAGCTCGCCATCATACCAGTCACCGGGGCGCAGCTCCACGCGGCTGCGCAGTGCTGCCGTATCCAGCCCCTGGAACTGGCTGGTGACGCTCAATTCGCCGATGCGATACCGCGTGCCTTCGGTCACCTGATAGGTCAGGAAGAAGGACGATCGATCCGGCGCCAATTCCGCCGTGCCATTGCCCACTTCCACATCCGCGAAGCCCGAGCGCAGATAGAAACGCCGCAGCAATTCGCGGTCAAACGCGACCCGATCGGGGTCATAGGTGTCGGACTGCGTCAGGAAGCGCTGGATCGCGTTTTCCCGGCTGGACACCACATCGCGCAGGCGCCGATCCGAAAAGGTCTGGTTGCCGACGAAGTTGATGCGCGAGATGCGCGCCGAATCGCCCTCGACGATTTCGTACACCACATTGACGCGGTTCTGGTCCAGCTGGATGACCTGCGGTGTGACCTGCGCCGCGAAGCGCCCGCGCCGCGCATACAGGTCAAGGATGCGCTGCCGGTCCGCCTGCGCCAGCTGCGGGGTGAACACGCCACGCGCGCGCAGCTGCACCTCGGGGCGGATATTGTCGTCGGAGACGCGGCGATTGCCCTCGAACTGCACCTGGTTGACCAGCGGGTTTTCCGCCACCGTCACCACCAGCCGCGCGCCATCGCGGCCGATCTGCACATCGCGGAACAGGCCGGTGGCGAACAGCGCGCGCAAGGACCGGTCCATCCGATCCGGGTCGTAGCTGTCACCGGGTTGCAGCAGCATGTAGCTGCGGATGGTGTCCGCATCGATGCGCTGATTGCCGCGCACTTCCACGGCGGACACCGCGCCATTCATCTCCAGCGTATTGCGCGCGGAGGGCTGCGGGCGGCGCTGTTGTGCATCCGCCACCGCCGGGATCAGCGGCAGCAGGCAGGCGGAGGCCATCAGCAGGCCACGAAGTGTGGGGTTCAGGGCTCGCATCTCACTCTGTCTCGGCTGTGGCGGCACCATAGCGGTGGGGGGCGCGTGCCGCTACCCGCCCCCTTGGCCAGCCTCTGGGCCAGCCGCGTTGCGGTTGCGGCATCAAGTGAAAATCCCCACCACCCAACGGCCAAAAGCGCCATGCGCCAGGTCGTTCCAGGTGGCGAAGACGAAGAGGGCGATCAGCAGCGCGAAACCCGCGCGGAAGCCGTATTCCATGGCTTTCGGCGGCAGCGGACGGCCGCGAATCGCCTCGGCTGCGTAGAACATCAGGTGCCCGCCATCGAGCAGCGGCACCGGAAACAGGTTGATCAGCGCCAGCGACACCGACAGCAGCGCCATCAGATTGATCAGCGGCACGATGCCCAGGCTGGCCGCCTGGCCCGACACTTCCGCGATGCGAATCGGCCCGCCCAGATCCTGTGCGGACCGCGCGCCTGAAATCATCTCCCACACGCCCACCAGCGTCTGGCCCGACACATCGGCCGTATGCGTGATACCGGCCCATAGCGCGCTGGCCGGGTCCAGCCGTTCAAACCGCGCGCCGCCGCCCTGCACGCCGATCACGCCGACCGGGGCCGCTTCGCTGCCCGGGCGCGTCGCCGGCGTCAGCCGCACGGACACCTCGCGCCCGTCACGCTGCACCACCATCACCACTTCCTGGCCGGCGCGCGGCTGGATGTGGCGCTGCAACTGGTCGAAGCGGGCCACACGGTTGCCATCCAGGCTGATGACCTGGTCACCCGCCAGCAGGCCCGCACGTTCCGCGACCGAACCCGGGGCGACCATGCCAATCGCGGTCTGGCCCATGGGGCGGCCGTGCGTGGCGAACAGTGCGGCGAACAGCGCCGCGGCCAGCAGGAAATTCGCGGCCGGGCCGGCGGCGACGACAATCGCGCGGTCGCGCACCGGCTTGTCGTGGAAGGTCTGGCCGGGGCGGAGTTTCGCGAGCTCTTCGGGCGTCGTGTCCTCGGGGTCCAGCTGGCCGTGCAGCTTCACGTAGCCGCCAAGCGGTATCCAGGACACACGCCATTCCGTGCCGCGCCGGTCGGTCCAGCCGGCGATGGTCTTGCCGAAGCCGATCGAGAAGACATCCACATGCACACCGCGCCAGCGGGCGGCCAGGTAATGGCCCAGTTCATGGATGAAGACCAAGACGCCCAGCACGACCAGGAAGGCCAGGATGGTGCGCACGATCTCGGGCAGAAAATCCAGCATGACGCTTGGTTAAGCCGCCGCGCGCCGCGCCGCAATGCGGGTGGCGGATTCGCGCGCCGCCGCATCGGCCGCCAGCACCGAGGGCAGGTCGGGCACGGGCAGGTGTGACAATTCCGTCAGCGTCTCTTCCACCACCGCCGCGATATCCAGGAAACCCAGCTTGCGGGCCAGGAACAGCGCGACCGCCACCTCATTGGCGGCGTTCAGCACGCAGGGGGCGGCGCCACCGGCGACCAGCGCCTCGCGGCACAGGCGCAAGGCGGGGAAACGAATTGTGTCGGGCGCGAAGAATTCCAGGCGCGCCAGCGCGGCCAGGTCCAGGCGCGGCACGGCCACATCCATCCGCGCGGGCCAGGCCAGGGTGTGGGCGATGGGCGTGCGCATATCCGGGCTGCCGAGCTGCGCCAGGATGGAGCCGTCGCGATACTGCACCAGGCCATGCACGGCCGATTGCGGGTGGATCAGCACCTCGATCTGGTCGGGTGTCACGGGGAAGAGGCGCGCGGCCTCGATCATTTCCAGGCCCTTGTTGAACATGGAGGCGCTGTCGACCGAGATTTTCGCGCCCATGGACCAGACCGGGTGCTTCACCGCTGCTTCGGGGGTGGCGGCACGCATTTCGGCCAGCGACGCGTTGCGGAACGGGCCGCCGGATGCGGTCAGCACGATTTTTTCGATGGCGTCCGGCGCGGCGCCGACCATCGCCTGGAAAATCGCGTTGTGTTCGGAATCGACCGGCAGCAGCGTGGCGCCCGACGCGCGCGCGGCCTCCAGCACGATGGGGCCGGCGCAGACCAGCGATTCCTTGTTGGCCAAGGCCAGCGTGCCGCCGCGCTTCAGCGCCGCCAGGGTGGAGGCCAGGCCCGCCGCGCCCACGATCGCGGCCATGGTCCAATCGACCGGGCGGGCGGCCGCTTCCAGCACGGCGTTCTCGCCGCCGGCAGCCTCGATGCCGCTGCCGGCCAGCGCATCGCGCAAAGCGGGCAGGGCGGCTTCGTCAGCCACCACCGCCAGCTTGGCCCGCAGCGTGCGTGCCTGCGCCGCCAGCGCCACCGCATCGCGGCCGGCGACCAGTGCCTCGACCGCGTATCCGCCGCCTTCCAGCAGGGCCGCGGTGCTGCGCCCGATGCTGCCCGTGGCACCCAGAACGGTGATGGTTCTCAACGCCACAAATGCACTCCAAGACCAAGGGTGAGACTGAGCAATGCGGCCGCAGGTGCTGCCGCCAAAACACCATCCAGCCGGTCCAGCAGGCCACCATGGCCGGGGATCAGCTGCGAGGAATCCTTCACGCCGAAGCGCCGCTTGATCCAGGATTCCAGCAGATCGCCGCCCTGGGATACCACGCCCAGCGCGCCCGCCACCAGCGCCGCGCGCAATTCGCTGCCAGCGGGTTCCATCCACCAGGCGGCGATCACGCCGACCAGCATGGCACCCACCAGCCCGCCAGCCGCGCCGGACCAGGTTTTGCCGGGCGAAATGCGTGGCGCCAGCTTCGGCCCGCCCAGCGCGCGGCCGGCCACATAGGCGGCGCTGTCACTGGCCCAGACGACCGCGAAGAGGAACAGCACATTCTCGCGCCCTGCGGCGTTGTCGTGGCGCAATTCCATCAGCGCGATGCCGGCGGCGCCGATATACAGCACCCCTGCCGCCAGGAACCATGGCGGCAGGCCCGCTGCGCTGCGATGCGCCAGCGCCGCCACCACCACCAGCACGGCGAGGCCCAGCAAGGGCATGCCCAGCACCGCCAATGCGCCGCCGCCCAACACCCCCAAGGGCACCAGCATGCCCGGCATGGCGCGCGTGGACCCGCCGCACATGCGCACCCATTCCCAGGCCAGCCCCGCGATGCAGACCGCCAGCAGCGCGTTGAACCAATGCGCACCCAGCCAGATGCAGGCGATGGCGGCGGGCAACAGCAATGACGCCGTGATGAGCCGCTTGCGCAAATCGCCCCAGGCGGCGGCTGCCATCAGACGCGCGCCCCATACCGGCGTTCGCGCGCGCCGAAGCTTTCGATCGCGGCGTGGAAATGCGTGGCGTCGAAATCCGGCCACAGCACGGGTTGGAAAATGAACTCCGCATAGGCGGCCTGCCAGAGCAGGAAGTTGGACAGCCGCTGCTCGCCGCTGGTGCGGATAATCAGGTCCGGGTCGGGCATGCCGGCGGTGGTCAGGTGCCGGGCGAAGGCGGTTTCGTTGACGTCTTCGGGGGCCAGGTCGCCGCGGGCCACGGCCGCCGCCACGGCCCGCGCGGCGGCCAGGATTTCCGCACGCGCGCCATAGGACAGCGCGACATTCAGGTTCAGCGCGGTGTTGTGCGCGGTGCGTTCCTCGCCACGGTCGATCAGGCGGCGCAGATCATCGCCGAAGCGCGCGCGGTCACCGATGACGCGCAGCCGCACGCCTTCGCGCGCGAAGCGATCGATCTCGTTGTTGAGGTAGTAGCGCAGCAGGGCGGTCAGTTCCTGCACCTCATCCTGCGGGCGCTGCCAGTTTTCGGAACTGAAGGCGAAGAGCGTCAGCCAGCGCACACCGGCGCGGCCGGCAGCCTCTATCGCGCGGCGCGCGGCCTCGGCGCCGGCGCGATGGCCGAAGGCGGCGAGTTGCCCGCGCGCGGCCGCCCAGCGCCGATTGCCATCCATGATGATGGCGACATGCACCGGGATGCGCGCCGGCGCCTGGTTTCCTGGCAGGCGCGCATCATCCGGCATCAGACTGTCCGGATATCCTTGTCCTTCTCAGCGAAGGCGGTGTCGATCTTCTTGGTGTATTCGTCAGTCAGCGTCTGCATCTCCTTCTCGGCCCGCTTGGCCTCGTCCTCGGAGATGATGGATTTCTTCTTCCACGCCGCGATCTGCTCGTTGCCGTCACGGCGTACGCCGCGGATCGCGACCTTCGCCCCTTCGGCGTATTTGGACGCCTGCTTGGACAGGTCGTTGCGGCGTTCCTGTGTGAGCGGCGGCAGCGGCACGCGGATGGTCTGGCCCTCCGCCTGCGGGTTCAGCCCCAGGCCCGAATCGCGGATGGCGATCTCCACCGCCTTGGTCTGGCTGCGGTCGAACACCTGCACGCTCAGCATGCCCGGGCCGCCCACGGAAATGTTCGCCACCTGGTTCAGCGGCGACACCGCGCCGTAGATTTCAACGCGGATGGGTTCCAGCAGGGCAGGGCTCGCGCGCCCCGTGCGCAGCCCTTGGAATTCCTTCCGCAAGGTCTCCATCGTGCTGTCCATGCGGCGCTTCATGTCGTCCTTCAGCGCCTTGGGATCTGTGGGTGCGGCCATGGTTCAGTCGTCCTGTACGGTGGTGTAGGCGCCATGCCCCAGCATGACTTCGCGGAAGGCGCCTGGTTCGTGGATGTTGAAGACGATGATGGGCAGCTTGTTCTCGCGCGCGACCGAAATCGCCGCCGCGTCCATCACCTGCAAATCACGCGCCAGCACTTCCAGATAGGTCAGCCGGTCATAGCGCTTGGCATCAGGGTTCTTGCGCGGATCAGCACTGTAGATGCCATCCACCTGCGTGCCCTTCAGCAGCGCGTTGCAGCCCATTTCGGTGGCGCGCAAAGCAGCCGCCGTATCGGTCGTGAAGAACGGGTTGCCGGTGCCGGCGGCGAAGATCACGACGCGTCCCTTTTCCATGTGCCGCATGGCGCGGCGACGGATATAGGGCTCACAGATTGCGGACATTTCTATGGCGGACTGCACGCGGGTATGCACGTTCAGTTTTTCCAGCGCGGACTGCATCCCCAGCGCATTCATCACGGTTGCCAGCATGCCCATGTAGTCAGCCTGGGCGCGGTCCATGCCGGACGCCGCACCCGCGATGCCGCGAAAGATGTTGCCGCCGCCGATCACCAGGCAGACCTCGACGCCGAGTGCCACGGTGTCCCGCACATCCTCGGCGATGGCTTTGACGGTGGCGTTGTCCAGGCCGTAGTCGCGGTTGCCCATCAGGGCCTCACCGGAGACCTTCAACAGCACGCGTTTATAGGTGGGCGTTTCGGTCATGGGCGTTCCTTATGTCGGCATTCCATACCGGACGCACCGCCCCCCTCACAAGAACGGGGCGCCATCCTTTCGGACGGCGCCCCGTGAAAACCCCGCCATGCGGGCGTTTCAGCCCTTGGACACGCCGGCCTGCGCCGCCACTTCCGCCGCGAAATCGCTGACTTCCTTCTGGATGCCCTCGCCCAGCTGGAAGCGGGCGAATCCGGTCAGCTTGCCGCCGGCCTTCTTCACCACTTCCCGCACGCGGTTCTCGCCATCGACGACGTAGACCTGCTCCAGCAGGACCACTTCCTCGTAGTATTTGCGGATGCGGCCCTCGACCATCTTCTCGATCACCGCGGGCGGCTTGCCGGAAGCGGCGGCCTGTTCCATCAGCACCGCCTTCTCGCGCGCGAGCGCCGAGGGGTCGACCGCATCGACATCCAGCGCCTCAGGGCGTGCGGCGGCGACATGCATGCCGATCTGGCGGCCCAGCGTTTCCATCGCGTCGATCTCGCTGGCGGCCTCAAGTGCGACCAGCACGCCGATCTTGCCCAAGCCAGGCTTGACCGCATTGTGCATGTAGGTGGCAACCGCGCCCGACGACACCGACAGCACCTTGGCGCGCCGAATGGTCATGTTCTCGCCGATCGTGGCGATCAGCCGCGTCAACTCGTCCTGGACCGAATGCGTCGTGCCCGGATAGGTCGCGGCCTTCAGCGCCTCAACATCCTCGCCGACCGACAGCGCCAGGCCGGCCACTTCGGCCACAAAGCCCTGGAAGCTCTCATTGCGGGCGACGAAATCCGTCTCCGCATTCACTTCCACCATCGCCGCGCGCTTCGGCCCGGAAGCCGTGCCGACCAGCCCTTCGGCCGCCACGCGCCCGGACTTCTTGGCCGCGGCCGACAGGCCCTTCTTGCGCAGCCAGTCGATCGCGGCGTCGATATCGCCGTCGTTCTCCACCAGCGCCTTCTTGCAATCCATCATGCCGGCACCTGTGCGTTCGCGCAGGTCCCGCACCATCAATGCGGTGATTTCAGCCATTGTCGTGTCTCCGGCGTTCAGGCTTGCGGGGCAGCGGCTTCGACAGGCGCTTCGGCAACCACTTCAGGCTCCGGCAGGGCTTCCGGCATGGGTGCGGCCATCGCACCCAGATCGGCGCCGGACGAACCCAGCTCCTGCGAAATGCCATCCAGCACCGCGGCCGCCACCATGTCGCAATAGAGGTTGATCGCGCGGATCGCGTCGTCATTGCCCGGGATCGGGAAGGCAATGCCATCGGGGTCGGAATTGCTGTCCACCACGCCCACCACCGGGATGCCGAGCTTGTTGGCTTCCTCAATGGCCAGCTTCTCCTTCACCACGTCGATCACGACGATGATGTCAGGCAGGCCGCCCATATCCTTGATGCCGCCGAGCGCGCGGTCGAGCTTCTCGCGCTCGCGCGTCAGCATCAGCACTTCCTTCTTGGTCAGGCCGGACACATCCGTGCCAAGCCGCACCTCCATCTCCTTCAGACGCTTCACGGAACCCGTGATGGTCTTCCAGTTGGTCAGCATGCCGCCCAACCAACGGTGGTTCACATAATACTGCCCGCAGCGCTGCGCGGCTTCCGCCACATAATCCTGCGCGGACTTCTTGGTGCCGACGAACAGCACGCGGCCGCCCGATGCCACCACATCGCGAATCGCGCGCAGCGCGCGGTCCATCAACGGCACGGTCTGCTGCAAATCCAGGATATGCACCTGGTTGCGCACGCCGAAGATGAACGGCGCCATCTTCGGGTTCCAGCGCCGGGTGTGGTGGCCGAAATGCACGCCCGCTTCGAGCAGCGCGCGCAGAGAAACAACAGGCATCGCCATGGGGATCATCCTTCCTTGTCAGATCCGGTTGGGCCTCCGTGGCGCTGCACCGGGATTGCCCCCGGACCGGACCTTTCGCCGCTAAGCGGAAGGGCGCGCCACGTGTGGATTGCCCGGCACCATGCCGGGCGGGAGGGCATATGCAGGGCCACCGCGGCGGCGTCAATGCCGCCGCCGCGAAGCCTTGGTTACAGCTTGCCGAACAATACCGCCGTATCGCTCATGCGGTTCGAGAAGCCCCACTCATTGTCGTACCAACCCATCACGCGCACCAGCTTGCCGCCATCCAGGCTCTGCGTCTGCGTGGCATCGAAGGTGCAGGACATCGGGTTGGTGTTGAAGTCGATGCTGACCAGCTGCTCGGTCTCATAGCCCAGCACGCCGGCCAGCGCGCCGGCTGCGGCATCCTTCATCGCCGCATTCACCATGTCCTTGGTCACGCCGTCCGTCGCCAGGTTCACATCCAGCGACACCAGCGAGACATTGGGCGTCGGCACGCGAATCGCGGTGCCATCCAGCTTGCCCGCCAGTTCCGGCAGCACCAGGCCGACAGCCTTCGCCGCCCCCGTGCTGGTCGGGATCATGCTGACCGCGGCCGCACGCGCGCGCCGCAAATCCTTGTGCAGCGTATCGACCGTGTTCTGGTCACCCGTGTAGGCATGGATCGTCACCATATACCCACGCAGCACGCCCCACTTGCCGTGCAGCACATGCACCATGGGTGCGAGGCAATTCGTCGTGCAGGACGCGTTGGACACAACCGTCATGTCGCGCGTCAACGTCCCATGGTTCACGCCATAGACAATGGTCGCATCCACCTCATCGGCGGGCGCGGAAATCAGCACCTTGCGCGCACCGGCGGCCATCAGCGGTGCTGCCTTCGCCTTGGTGGTAAAGATGCCCGTGCATTCCAGCGCCACATCCACGCCACCAAACGGCACGGCGGACGGATCACGCTGCGCGCTCACCTTGATCGGCCCCCATGTCCGCGCCCCGCGCGTGATCACCAGCGCGCCATCCACCACCTTCACATCGCCATCGAAGCGGCCATGCACGCTGTCGTATTTGAACAGATGCGCATTCGCCTCCGGGCTGCCGAGGTCATTGATCGCGACGCATTGCACGTCATCGCGCCCGCTTTCGATCATCGCCCGCAGCACCAGGCGGCCAATGCGCCCGAAACCGTTGATCGCAACCTTCACCGTCATGTCGAAATTCCTCAGCCCAAGCGTTTGCGTACTGCCGCGACCACCGCGGCGGGTGTGATGCCGAAATGCTCATAGAGCTTCTCGGCGGGCGCGGATGCGCCGAAACCTGTCATGCCGATGAAGGTGCCATCCGACCCCAGCAGCCCTTCCCAGCCAAACCCGATCGCCGCCTCCACGCCAAAGCGCGGCGCGATGCCCAGCACATCGGCGCGATACGCCGCCGGCTGCGCGGCGAAGGCCTCCCAGCAGGGCAAGGACACAACGGCGGTGGGCGTGCCCTCGGCTTCCAATGCATCCCGCGCGGCCATCGCGATCATCACTTCGCTGCCCGTCGCGATGATGGTCGCCTGGCGCGTCCCACTGGCTTCTGCCAGCACATACCCACCGCGCGCCGAGCGGTTTTCCCCCGCATCATCACGCAGCGCCGGCAGCCCCTGCCGCGACAACGCCAGCACCGAAGGCCCATCCGCGCGGCGCACCGCCATTTCCCAGCATTCCGCGGTTTCCATCGCATCTGCCGGCCGCATCACCCAGCAATTCGGGATGGCACGCAGCGCTGCCAGGATTTCCACCGGCTGGTGCGTCGGCCCGTCTTCGCCAAGGCCAATGCTGTCATGTGTCAGCACATGGATGGCGCGCGTCTTCATCAGCGCCGCCAGCCGCAGCGCAGGGCGCAGATAGTCCGAGAAAATCAGGAAGGTGCCGCTATACGGGATCACGCCGCCATGCAGCGCCATGCCGTTCATCGCCGCCGCCATGCCGTGTTCGCGCACACCCCAATGCACATAGCGCCCGCCGAAATCGCCGGGCTTCACGGGCGGGATGCCCTTCACATCGGTGTTGTTCGACCCGGTCAGGTCAGCGCTGCCGCCCACCATTTCCGGCACCGCCGGCACCAGTGCGGCCAGCGCCTGCTGGGATGCCACACGCGTGGCCAGCTTGGGCTTGGAGACCGCAATGGCGGCACGGTGCGCGGCCAGCGCCTCGGCCCAGTTTTCCGGCAAACGCCCGGCCATCGCGCGTTCGAATTCCGCACGCATCGGGTGGCGCGACAGCCGCTTCAGCCAGGACCGTCGCGCACCACCGCCACGCGCGCCTGCCGCCTCCCACGCTTCCTTGATGCCGGCCGGCACTTCAAACGGCGGATGGTTCCACCCCATCGCCGCCCGCGCGCCGGAAATCTCATCAGCGCCCAAGGGCGCGCCGTGCGATGCCGCTGTCCCCGCCTTCTTGGGTGCGGCAAACCCGATGATGGTGCGGCAGGCGATGATGGTCGGCTTGCGGTTGCGCACCGCCCAGCTCAGCGCGCCGGCCAGCTGCACCGGGTCGTGCCCATCCACGCGCTTGACTGCCCAGCCATAGGCCTGGAAGCGCTTCAGCACATCTTCCGAAAACGACAGCGATGTGTCGCCATCGATGGAGATGTGGTTGTCGTCCCACAGCACGCACAGCTTATCCAGCCGGTAATGGCCCGCCAGCGACGCCGCCTCGTGCGAAATCCCCTCCTGCAGGTCACCATCCGAGGCGATCACCCAGGTTCGATGATCCACCAGCGACTTGCCGAAGCGCGCGGCCAGCATGCGCTCCGCCATCGCCATGCCGACCGCCGTTGAAATGCCCTGGCCGAGCGGCCCCGTGGTCATTTCAATGGCCGGGTGTTCGCCCAGTTCCGGGTGCCCCGCGGTCACGCTGTGCAACTGCCGGAACCGCCGCAAATCATCGGCCGTCATGCCCGCATGCCCGGTCAGATGCAGCAGCGCATAAAGCAGCATCGAGCCATGCCCGGCCGACAACACAAACCTGTCACGGTCATGCCAGCGCGGATCGGCTGCGTCGTATTTCAGTGCGCGGGTGAACAGCGCGGTCGCGGCGTCGGCCATGCCCATCGGCATGCCGGGGTGGCCCGAATTCGCCGCCTGCACCGCATCCATCGCCAGCACCCGGATGGCATCCGCCATGCGCCGTTCCTCGGTCGCGGGGCGCGCCAGAAGTGCGGCCTGGGCGGCAAGGGCAGGGTTGTCACCAATGGGGGCAGCGGTCAGGGCCAAGTGTTGATGCCTTCGTCAAACGCGGCGCCCATCTAGCCCTGGCACTGGCGGGCGGCAATGCTGCGCCCATGACCACACGCCAGGCCTTGATCCACCGCGTTTCCATGCGCCACCCGGGCGATACCTCGGGCATCGAGGCGCTGTTCGATTCGGGCGCTCTCGCGCCGCACCAGGTCGTCGGCATCCTGGGCAAGACCGAGGGCAATGGCTGCGTGAACGACTTCACCCGCGCCTATGCCGTGCAGTCGCTCGAACACATGCTGGCGCGTCGCGGCGGGCGCGATGATGTGGCGATGGTGATGTCCGGCGGCACCGAAGGCGGGCTGTCGCCGCATTTCCTGGTGCTGGCCGTGGGCGAAGCGGCCGCCCCGCACCCGGACGGGTCGCTTGCCATCGGCACCGCCTTCACCCCCGAAATCCCGCCCGAGGCTCTGGGCCGCATGGGCCAGGTGAACGCGACCGCCGCCGCCGTGCGTGCCGCCATGGACCAGGCCGGCATCGAGAATGCGCTGGATGTCCATTACGTGCAGGTGAAATGCCCGCTGCTGACCAGTGCCCGCATCGCCGCCGCCACGGCACCGGTCGCCACCCATGACACCTACCATTCCATGGGCCTGTCGCGCGGCGCATCGGCGCTGGGCGTCGCGCTCGCCTTGGGCGAAATCCCGGCCGCCGCGGATGCGGCCGTGGGTGCGGACTGGTCGCTCTATTCGGGCGTTGCATCCTGTTCGGCCGGCGTGGAATTGACCCGCAACGAGGTCATCGTGCTGGGCATGTCACGCGGCTGGGCCGGCCCGCTGGCCATCGGTCACGCGGTGATGCAGGACGCGATCGACCTGCCGGCCGTTCAGGCCGCGCTCACCGCCGTCGGCATCGCCGCCACCGGCCAGCTGGACGCAGCCATCCGCGCGCAAGTCCTGGCCGTGCTGGCCAAGGCCGAACCCAGCACCACCGGCCTGATCCGCGGCGCGCGGCACACCATGAACGATGACAGCGACATCAACGCCACACGCCACGCCCGGGCATTGGTGGGCGGCGTGATCGCGGGTGCGATCGGGCGGACGGATCTGTTCGTCTCAGGTGGTGCGGAACACCAGGGGCCGGATGGCGGCGGCCCGGTCGCGGTGATCCGTCAGCGCCCGAGCACGATCCGCGCGGGCTGAAAGCCTGTGCGGTGAGCAGGCCTCACGATCTGCCCCGCATATAGCGGCGTTCGGGCCGGTAGCGCAGCCAATGGCGAAGCTGGAGCAAGATACGCATGGCGTGATCCCCTGATCGCGCCCTTCTGGCAGCCGGTTGCGGCGGGGTTTCGGCCCCTTCGTGGCGATGTCATGGCAGGGCAGGGTGAAGGCGGGGTTAACGCCCTCGCGGTGCAGCGCCTGCTCCAGCGCTTCTGTGGACCAGCAGGTCAGCAGCCTGCTAGGCCAGCACCAGCGCATAACCCCGCCCGCGCACGGTGCGGATCAGTTGCGGCTGGCCGGAATCGCGCTCCAGCCGTCGGCGCAGGCGCATCACGCGCAGATCGGCCGCGCGGTCGCCACTGACGCCGCCATCGGCACCGGCCAGCAGATGCCGCGCCACCGGCTCACCCGCATGGCGCAGCAGGATGGCCAGGGTTTCGCGTTCGGCGCCGGACAATTCCTCCACCTTGCCGTCATCGCGCGTGACGCGTCCGGCATCGGCATCCAGCACGCCGTCATGCAGGCGGATTTGCGCGGTGGGTGCCGCGGGCGCTGGCGGCGGCGCCACCTGCTGCGCGCGGCGGATTTGCGCGCGCAGCCGGGCCAGCAATTCGCGCGGC
>JAAFHD010000009.1:0-7982 GCA_013298245.1 Alphaproteobacteria bacterium | reverse complement strand
CACCTCGAAGCCATCGCCATCGGGCAAATGCCGATCCAGGATCGCGACATCCGGCCCGCCGGCCGCCACCAGCGCGCGGAAGGCCGCCACATCGCGCGCCTGTTCCACCGGCAGCGCCTGGCGTTGCAGGTAGTCAGCCAGGGTTTCGCGCTGGAAGTCGTCATCTTCCAACAACAGGATTCGCGGCAGTCGTGTCATGGCGCGATGCTATCCTCTGACGCCGCACCCTGCCAAACCGTCCCGCGCGGTGCCAAGTTGCGTCGATGGACCGCAAACAGATCGGCGCCGCGCTGGACCGGCTGGGGGAGGGCATCGCGCTGTTCGACGCGGCGCGCCGGCTCACGCTGGCCAATGCCGCCATCATCGCGCTGCTGCCCGCGCGCCCGCGCCGTGGCACGACGCTGGAGGCGCTGCTGGTCGCTCTTGGCCAGCATGGCGCGCCCACCAATCCGCGCATCGTCGCCCCCGCCGACCCGGCGACCTTCCTGCCCGCCGACGGCCAGACTGAACGCCACCAGACCTGGAACGACAGTGCGGGCCGCACCTGGCGCCTGACCACGCGGCTGCATGCGGATGGCGCCAGCCTGGCGGCGGCTGATGTCACGACGCTGGAAGCGGACCTCGCCACCGAGCGCCGCGCGATGCGCATGATCCTGGAGCACATGCCCGATGGCGTGATGCTGTATGAACGCAGTTCTCGGCGCCAATTCGGCAACAAGCGGCTGATGGAATTCCAGTCCTTCCCGCCCGAACTGATCGAGCGCGGCGCCACCGGCAAGGAGTTGCTCCGCTTCCAGGCCTGGCGCGGCGATTTCGGTCGCGTGCCCACCGATGACGCCGATGCCGAGGCGCTGATGCAGGAACGCCTGGCCTTCCTGAACAGCCCCGCCGGCCAGCGATATACGCGCATGACCTACGGCGGCTATTGGGTGGAGTTCAACCATCACCGCCTGCCCGATGGCAGCGTGCTGGCCACTTACCGGGACGTCACCGCGCTGAAGCAGCGCGAGGCGGAACTGGAAGCCGCGCGCGCCGAGGCCGAAGCCAATGCCGCCGCCAAGCAGAATTTCCTCGCACTGATGAGCCATGAATTGCGCACGCCGATGCACGGCGTGCTGGGCCTTCTGGAAGTGCTGGAAATGGGCGACCCGCGCGCCGAACAGCGCCGCCCGCTGGCGCTGATGCGCCACAGCGCCACCGACATGCTGCGCCTGTTGGATGACATCCTGGATGTCTCGCGCCTCGATGCCGGGCGCATGGCGCTGGAGGCAGCGCCCTTCGACGTGCGCGCCACTGTCAGCGCCGCCATCGCCACGCTGGCGGAGGCCGCGGCCGCCAAGCAATTGCCCGTCATCACCGACCTGCCGCGCCGCGCGGTGTGGCGCCTGGGCGATGCGATGCGCGTGCGCCAGGTGGTGCTGAACCTGCTGGGCAACGCCATCAAATTCACCACCGCGGGCGAGGTGCGCGTGGCACTGCACGCCGCGCGCGATGCCATCACCATCACCGTCAGCGACACCGGCCCGGGCATCGCGCCCGAAGCCCAGGTGCTGCTGTTCAACCCCTTCACCCAGGCCGATGACAGCACGTCCCGGCGGTTTGGCGGCAGCGGGTTGGGGCTTTCCATCGTGCGCGGCCTCGCACGGCAGATGGGCGGGGATGTGGCGCTGGACAGCGCGCCGGGCCAGGGCGCGCGCTTCACCGTGCGGCTGGCCTTGCCGGTGGTGGCGGCGGTGCGCGTGGCACCGCCCAAGCCGCGCGACCTGCCGCGCGCCGGCGGCGGCCTGCGCCTGGTGATCGCCGATGACCACCCGATCAACCGCGCCGTGCTGCTGCGCCAATTGGCCGAGCTTGGCATCACCGCCGATGCCGCGGCCGATGGCGATGCGGCACTCGCCCTATGGCGCCGCCATCGCCCGCCCGCGGTGCTGCTCGATTTGCGCATGCCGGGGCTGGATGGCTTTGCCGTCGCGCGCGCCATCCGCGCGGAAGAACCGCGAGGGGCGCGCACTTTGCTGGTCGCGGTCAGCGCGGAGGCGATGAAGCGCGAGCGCGATGCCTGCCTGGAAGCGGGCATGGATGCGGTGCTGTCCAAGCCGGTTTCCATGGCGCAGCTGGCCGATGCGCTGGCCCCCGTGCTGGCCACCGCCGATGCGCTGGTGGACCGCGCGCGCCTGGCCGCGCTGGCCGATGACGCGGGTTTGCGCCAGGCCATTCTGACCCGCTTCGCGCAAGGGGCGGAGGCGGATATCGCCGCCATCCTGGCCGCCCCCGATGCGCGCGCCCTGCGTGATGCCGCGCACCGCCTGCGCGGTGCCGCCGCCATGGCCGGTGCGATGGTGCTCTCCGAACGCGCGGCGGCGGCGGAACATGCCGCCGCCGCCGCCGATGAACCCGCCGCCCGCGCCCTGGCCGAGACCCTGCCAGGGCTGTTGCGGGAAAGCCTGGCCGCGCATCTCAGAACAGGAAGTCGCCGGCGGTCAGCGTCTGGGTCACGCCGTAGAGGGTGATGCTGCTGTCCAGATAGGTGATGATGGTATCCGCGCCGGTCTGGATGTTCAGCTGCGCCATGTTGTTGATGCCGCTGCCGCGGAAATCCAGCACATCGCCCTGGCCCCAGCTGCCGGAGAAATCGCTGATCTGGTCCCAGCCCCAGCCTTCTTCATCGAAGCGGAACTGGTCGGCGCCGGCATAGCCATACAGGATGTCATCCTGGTTGCCGCCGCACAGCACATCACCGAAGTTGGACCCCCAGAGGATGTCGTTGCCGCCCTTGCCATACAGGGTGGAACCCATGGTGCTGTTGGCCACCAGGTTCTGGCCGGAGTCCCTGCCGATGAGATTGTTGGCGGTGCCGGTCAGGTAGGCGACCTCGATATCGGCGCCGACTGTCCAGCCGGAGACACCCACCCAGGCGGTGTCATAGCCATCGCCGCCCTCGGCCTCGATGTTGATGCTGTTGATGACCAGGTGGTCCACGCCGTCGCCGCCATCGATCGTGTCGGCGCCGCCATAGGAGTAGATGACGTCATCGCCATCGCCGCCGATCAGCGAGTCGGCCTGGGTGGAACCCCACAGCACGTCATTGCCGCCATCGCCGAAGAGGTTGCTGCCGGTCGCCTGGTTGGCGACGATCTGTTCGCCATCCGCGCTGCCGGTGACCCTGAATGCAGCGCCGGAGAGGCGGATGTATTCCACCCCGCCATCGGAGCTCCAGTCATCCGCGGTGACCCAGGCCGTGTCGATGCCCTGGCCGGCCTGTTCGGTGATGATGTCATTGGCGCTGGTCACCACATACTGGTCATGGCCAGCGCCACCGGTCATCTGCGACTGCGCGAAGGGCATCCGCACGGCGGCGTTGTAGAAGACATCATTGCCCGCGCCGGTGGTGATCTGCATGCCCCCGGCATTGCCCCAGACCACCATGTCGATCGCCAGCGCGCTGGCATCCAGCACGGCGGTGTAGTCGTCACCGTTCACGACATTCAGCTGCGGCGTGGTGAAGGCGGCCGCGGCGCCGGCCTGCAGGGTGACATTGGCGCCGTATTCCAGGCGCAGCACCTCGAACCCCGTCATGTTCGACAGGTTGGTGACATGGGTGCCGCTGTCGAAGATCATGGTATCGACGCCGGTGCCGCCATTGACGCTGGCGGCGGCACTCGCCGTGCCAGTGCCGCTGAAGCGCACCACGTCATTGCCCGCGCCGGCATCGATGACATCGGCGCCACCGGTGACCCAGATGACATCATCGCCGCCGCCGCCGCTGATGGTGTCGGCGCCCAGATAGCCGGACAAGACATCATCGCCGCCGGTGCCGCTGGTCACCAGGCTGCCGGCGCCATGGGAGGCGAAGAAGGTCACGCGGTCGGCGAATTGCGTCACCAGTTCCAGCTTGCCGCCGGTAAAGGCGGCGTTGCTGAAGCTGATCAACTGGTGATGGCCGGTGCCGGTCAGCACCAGGCGTTCCACGTTGGTGCCCCACGCGGAGCCGATGCTGAGGTCATTGGCGCTGATGGTGATGGTGTCGGTGCCCGCGCCGCCGTCCAGGATAGCCACGCTGCCCATGCGGGCGGCATCGGCGAAGATGAATTCGTCATCACCGCCATTGCCATAGAGCCAGTCGGAGCCGCCGCCGCCATTGAACACGTCATGCCCGGCGCCGCCATAGACGCGGTCGATGCTGGTGCCGCCGGTGAAGGCGAAGCGCGTATCGCTGCCGAGTGCGGAGGCATCCACCCGCGTCGCGCTGGCATTGGAAAACTGCACATGGGCGAATTTGTTGGTGAAGGCATTGGCCGCACCCGCCGCCAGCGTGATGAAGCTCTCGCTGCCGACGGTCGTCCCGTTCAGCGCCAGCAATTCGATGTTGCTGACATTGGCCAGGCTGAGCGTGCCCAGGCTGCCGGCGCCACCTTGCAGCAGCAGGATGTCATAGCCCGACCCACCATCGACCGAGGCCGCGGCGGTCAACAGGTCGCGGGCGATCCCCGCGTCTTGAGCCTGCGTCCCGAAGATGATGATGTCATCGCCGCCATCACCGCCCAGCACATCCGCGCCGCCGCGGCCTTCGATCAGGTCATTGCCGCCGCCGCCCTGGATGGTGTCAGCCTGCGTGCTGCCGCGCAGCGTGTCCGCGCCGCTGGTGCCGGCGATGCTCATGCGGCCGCTGCTGCCCTGGATGTCGAAGACCAGGCTGGAGGCATTGGCCGCGCTGACATTCACCAGGTTGCCGAAGGCGTTCAGGCTGGTCAGCGTGATGCTGTGCGCGCCGGTGCCGGTCAGGGCGAAGGCCTCCATGAGGGTGATGCCGGTCAGCGCGCCGCTGTAGGTGGCGTTGGCGGCGGTCAGCACCAGCACGTCGGAGGCGGCGTCGATGCCACCACTGACCGACAGGCCGGCGGCCGACATGTCGGCCACCGTGTTGAAGATGATGCGGTCCCCGCCATTGCCGCCGGTGATTGTGTCCGCGCCGCCATTGCCGGTGATGGTGTCATCGCCCAGCCAGCCATCGATGGCATTGGCGCCGGTGGTGCCGGTGATGTTGTCGCTGAAATCCGAACCGGTCACCGCCTCGATCGAGAGGAACTGGTCGCCCTGCGCCTGGCCGCCGCTGCCCATGCCGGTGTGCAGGTTGAGGGTGGCGGCCTGGCCGCCGGCATAGCTGACGCGGTCGAAGCCGGCGCCGCCATTGAAGCTGTCGGCGCCCGAGCCGCCGATCAGCAGGTCATCGCCATCGCCGCCATCCAGCGTGTCGTTGCCGAGGCCGCCATTCAGCGTGTCATTGCCGGTGCCGCCGGTCAGCACATTGTCCAGGTTGTTGCCGGTGAGGTTGGCCGCGACGCCGGCGGCGCCGGCGAAGGTCAGGTTCTCGATATTGGCATAGCTGGCCAGGGTGCCGCTGGTGAGGGTGGTGCGGATGGTGTCGATGCCGCCATTGACCGCCTCATTGATCACGTCGTTGCCATCGGTCACAAAGGTATCGTCGCCCGTGCCGCCATCCATCGTGTCAAAGCCGGCGCCGCCATCCAGCCAGTCATTGCCGTCCTCGCCATACAGCTCGTCATTGCCGCCACCGCCCAGCAGGCTGTCATTGCCGCTGACCGTGCCGTCATTGCCGCCGCCATACAGCGTGTCGTTGCCGTTGCCGCCATCGACGGTGTCGTTGCCGCCGAAGCCCCAGACCAGGTCGTTCGTCGCGCCGAAGGTGCCGGTGTTGGCAGCGCCGGTGCCGTAGTAGCCGAGGCCCTTGGAACCGTTGGTGTATGAGAAAGACATGGCCGTGATCCCCGTTGGGTTGTGTGGGGATGTTCTGCGCCCCCTATGTGACGGGACGGCTCCATGGCGACGCGGATTTGTGTTTCATGTGTTTCAAGAATTGGCATGCATTTGCGCACGCCAGGACGACTTCACCCGGCGGTAAGCCGCCGCAGCGCCGCGCGCACATCCTCGGGCAGGAAGGGTTTTTCCAGCATGGGCAGGCTGCCGCCCAGCCGCGCCGGCCCGGCCACCGTATCGCCGGTGACGATGGCAACACAGGCGCCAAGCCGCGGGTCGGCCTCGGCGATGGCGGCGGCGAGTGCGGCGCCATCCATCCCCGGCATGCGCAGGTCCGCGAAGACGGCATCGAAGCGCTGGGCGCGCATCGCTTCCAGTGCGGCCGCACCGCTGGTGACGACATGGGTGATGTGGCCATCGGCGGCCAGCACCTCGGCCAGGCTTTCGCCCACATCGGGTTCGTCATCGACGATCAGCACGGACAGCGCGGCGCCGCGCAGGCTGTCGGTGGCGGCGGCCAGCGTGCCGGCATCGCCCTGCGGCAGCCACAGCTGGAACAGCGCGCCGCCCTCCGGCGCGCGGCCCGCCGTGATGCGCCCGCCATGCTGTTCCACCACATTGCGGCAGATGGACAGGCCGATGCCGGTGCCCACACCCGCGGGCTTGGTGGTGAAATAGGGGTCGAAGATGCGCGCCATCGCGGCATCGGGAATGCCCGGGCCGTTATCGGCCACTTCCAGCGCGATGCCATCGGCCTGGCGCGCGATGCTGATGCGGATGCCGCGCGGATCGGGGCGTTCGGTCAGCGCCTGCTGCGCGTTGATCAGCAGGTTGGCGATGACCTGGCCCAGCAGGTCGGCATCGGCCGAGATGGTGGGCAGACCGGGATCGACGCGCAGCTTCAATTCAATGCCAGCGCTGCGGCGGCCATAGGCGGTCATTTCCAGCGCCGCATCCAGCACGGCGCGGATGCTGGTGGGCGCGCGGGCGGGCGGCTTCTGCCGCGCCATCGCCAGGAAGGATTTCACGATGCGCCCGGCGCGGCCGGCCGCGGCCTCGATGCGTTCGGCGCGGCGGCGCACGTCATCATCGGCGGCGCGTTCGCGCAGCAGCGTGGCCTGCGCCAGCAGGATGGCCAGCGGGTTGTTCAGTTCATGCGCCACACCCGCCAGCAGGCTGCCCATGGCGGAGAGTTTTTCGATCTGGTGGATACGCTCGCGCTGGGCGGCGATTTCGGCCGCCGCGTCGCGCGCGGGCGAGAGGTCGCGCAGATGGGCGGCGAACAGCCGGCCGGTGTCGGATTGCAGTTCCACCACCGTCAATTCGATGGGGAAGTGGTGGCCCTGGGCGTGCAGCGCCTCGAGCTCCACGCGCCGGCCCAGCACATGCGCAACGCCAGTGGAGAGATAGCGCGCAAAGCCATGCGCGTGTGCGGCGCGCAGATGCAGCGGCACGATGATGTCGCCGATCGCGCGGCCCATCACATCGGCCCGCGCATGGCCGAAGATGCGTTCGGCGGCGGGGTTGAATTCCTGCACCAAGCCGGCCTCGTTGATCACGACCACTGCATCCAGGGAACTGTCCACGATGGATTGCGCGCGCTGCTGGGCTGCCTTCAGCGCGGTCAGATCCTCGGTCATCGACAGGTAGGCGATCACCCGGCCGGCATTGTCGCGATACGGCATGACCGACTGGTGGATGTAGCGCGGCGCATCCTTGCCATAAGGCACCCAGCTTTCCATGCGCATGGTCTCGCCGGCGGCCAGCTTGGCGTCCCAGCTGAGCATGAGGTTGTAGACGGCCTCGCCGATCACCTCGCGCACATGGACGCCGATCATGGTCTCGCGCGTGCGGCCCATATGTTCGACCAGCGCGTCGTTCACAGCGACATAGCGATGCTCCATATCCACCAGGGAGCAGCGCAGCGGCATGCCCTCCACCAGGCGCACCAGCGGCGCGATGTCGAGATCGTCGGTCATGCTTCACCCGGTTCGAAGCGATAGCCCTCGTCGCGCAGCGTCAGGATATGGCGCGGTGCTGCGGGGTTGGTTTCGATGATACGGCGCAGGCGGGCGATTCGCTGATCGATGGCGCGCGGGCTGGCGTCTGTCTCGCCCAGCAATGCCGCGATGATGGCGCGGCTGAGCACGCGGCCGGGCCGTTCGGCCAGCACCGCCAGCAGCGCGGCTTCGGCATGCGGCAGGGTC
>JAAFHD010000089.1:1309-10528 GCA_013298245.1 Alphaproteobacteria bacterium | reverse complement strand
CGATGACCTGGTGCCGATCTGCATGGTCAACCGCGCGCCGCTGCTGATGATGACGCCAGCGAATTCCGGCCTGCGCACGCTGGCCGATGTGGTAGCCCGCGCGCGTGCCGGCAACTTCGCCTATGCCACCACCGGTGTCGGCACCACGCCGCATCTTTCCATGGTGATGTTCGCGCGCGCCGCGGGTGTCACGATGGAACACATCACCTATCGCGGCCCCGCCGAGGTGATGATCGCCTTCGCGCGCAGTGACGTGCTGATCATGAACGACCACCCCAGCAGCATCCGCGCCAACAACCTGCACGCCATCGCCACGCTGGCCACCGAACGCTTCCCCGACTTCGCGGATACGCCGACCTTCCGCGAAGGCGGCTTCGATCTGGCGATGCATATCTGGCATGGGCTCTTCGCGCCACGCGGCACGCCGGAAGCCTATCTGCAACGCCTGGAAAACGCCTGCGCACAGTCGGTGCGCAGCGAGGCGATGCGCGTCGGCCATGAACGCATCCAGACCCCCATCGTGCATTTCGGCGCGCGCGATTTTGCGCGTATCGTGGCCGAGGACAGTGCGCGCATGCGGCGCATCATCGACGACAACAACTTGAGGCAGGCGGAATAACCTTGACCACATCCGACTACGTAGTTCTGGGCGGCGGCTCGGCCGGCTGCGTCGTGGCATCACGGCTGTCGGAAAATCCCGACAGCACAGTGACATTGCTGGAGGCCGGGCCGTGGGACAGCAGCCCATGGATCCACATTCCCGTGGGCTTCGCGCGGCTTTACGTCACCAAGAAATTCGACTGGGAGTACCACACGGAACCGGAGCCTGAATTGGATGGCCGCCGCGTCTATTGGCCGCGCGGGCGCGTCATTGGCGGCTCGGGCAGCGTGAATGGTTTGGTGTGGCTGCGCGGGTCGCCGCGCGACTATGACCGCTGGGCGCAGGCAGGCGCGCGTGGCTGGTCATACGAAGACTGCCTGCCCGCCTTCAAGCGCATGGAAACCGTCGCCAATAATGACGACCCGCTGCGTGGCCATGATGGGCCGATGCGCGTCGGTGAAGTGCCGGAACCCACGCCCGGTTGTCGCGCTTTTGTTGAGGCCTGCCAGGCCCTGGGTTTTCCGCGCAACCCCGACTTCAACGGCGCTTGGTATGAAGGCGTCGCGCCCAACCAGCTGAACGTGCACAAGGGCCGGCGCTGGTCGCCGGCGGTGGCCTATCTGCACCCGGCCAAGAAGCGCGCGAATTTGCGCGTGGAAACCGAATGCCTCGGGCTGTCGCTGATCTTCGAAGGCAAGCGCTGCACCGGCGTGCGCATCCGCCGCAAGGACGGCACGGTGCAGGAATTTTTCGCGCGACGCGAAGTCGTGCTGTCCTGTGGCGCTATTGAGTCACCAAAGATGCTGATGCTGTCCGGCATTGGCCCCGCCGACCACCTGCGCGACCACGGCATCGAGGTGCGGCACGACGCGCCCGATGTCGGGCAGAATCTGCAGGACCATTTCCAGGCGCGCATGTCCTTCCGCACGCGCCCCGCGGACACGCTGAACGAGACCATGGCCAGCCTGTTCGGCCAGGCGCGCATGGCGATGAAATGGGCGCTGACCAGGCGCGGCCACATGACCATCGGCGCATCGGAAGCCAGTCTTTTCGCGCGCGTGCTGCCCGGCGCGGAAGAGCCCGATGTGCAGTACCAGTTCATCAACTTCACCATGGACACCAAGCCCGGCATGGTCGCGGCCGAGCTGCACAAACACCCAGGCTTCGCTTTCAATTTCTGCCAGGCACGACCGGAAAGCCGTGGCGAGGTCACGCTGCGTTCAGCCGATGCGGCCGACAAGCCCGCGATGATCGCCAACTACATGCAGCACCCGACCGATGCGCGCATCATGCTGGAAGCCGCGCGGCTGGGCCGGCGCATCGCCGCCACCAAACCCTTCGCCGACCTGGTGGTGGAAGAAGTGGCCCCCGGCCGCGACGCCACCACGGATGAAGACCTGATGCAGTTCATCCGCCAGACCGGCGGCACCGTTTATCACCCCTGCGGCACCAACCGCATGGGCAGCGACGAACGCAGCGTGGTGGACCCGATGCTGCGCGTGCGCGGTGTGGAGGGGCTGCGTATCGCGGATGCGTCCGTCTTCCCGACCATGCCCAGCACGAACATCCAGCCGGCCGCGATCATGACCGGCGAGCGTTGCGCGGAGTTGATCCGCGCGGCCTAATCCCTGGCGGGAACGAACATATACCCGACCCCGCGGACCGACCGGATGGCTTCCGGTTTCGCGGGGTCGGCCTCCACCTTGCGGCGCAGGCGCATGATGCGGTTGTCGATCGCGCGGTCGAAGGCTTCCGCTTCGCGATGCGCCGCCATTTCCAGCATCCATTCGCGCGTCAGTGGCCGGTTCGGGTTTTCCACCAGCAGTTTCAGCAGGTCGAATTCGGTGGCCGCCAAGGTCTCGCGCGAGCCATCGGCCAGCGTCAAACTATGGTCATCCAGGTCCAGCAGCGCAGTGCCGACGCGGTGCTGCCCCTGCATCTTCGGCGGCGGCGCGGCATCCGCGCTGCGGCGCAGCAGCGCCTTGATGCGCGCCAGCAATTCGCGCGGTTCGAAGGGCTTGGTGACGTAGTCATCGGCGCCGGATTCCAGGCCCACCACGCGGTCCAGCGTATCGCCCGCCGCGGTCAACATGATGATGCCCATCCGCGCCGAGCGCGCGCGCGACCAGCGGGCCAGTGCAAACCCGTCCTCCGCCTCGCCCAGATGCACATCCAGGATGGCCAGGTGCGGCATCTCCTGCGCGCAGGCGCGGCGGAATTCCGTGCCATTGGAATGGGTCGCGGGGCGCAGCCCGTTCTGCGCCAAATATTCAGACACGATGAAGCGCTGGGTCGGATCATCCTCCACCAGCGCGATGCGGATCGGGCCGCTCATCAGCACAATTCTCCCGGGGTTGGGCGTCATCATGCCAACCCCGCCCCGCGCCGCAACCCCGCTTCAGCGCCCGCCGCAGCTGGCCGCCGCGATGCGGCATGTCGCACCCCGGTCGCGGCTGCGGCAATCGGCCAGCGCATCGGCCTCCGCGGCTTCGCGCGTGGCGCCCTGCCCGGCGGAGGCGGAGCTGATCACCTGCGTCGTCGCGCTGCTGGTCATCATGATCGCCGACCCGCTGCGCCGCACGCCATGCGCCACCGCGCCGCAGCTGGAGGTGAATTCCAGCAGGATGCGGCAGCCGGTGCCCTGCACGCGGCATTGCTCTTCCGCCACGCGATACGCCGCCAGGCGATCACGGCTGCCCGCGACAATCCCGTAACCCGCCGATGGCGCGCGGCCGACGAAGATCACGCCATGCGCCGCCACCGGCGCCGCGGCCTGCAGCACCGGCCCTTCGCGCCGCGCGCGCGGCGGCGGGGCGGGCGGCGTTTGCGGGCGCTGCTGGCTTTGCACCTGCGCCTGGTAGAATTGCCCGGCGGCATTGCAGCGCAGCTGGCAAATGCGGCCCGCATCCGGCTGCTGGCCCGCGCGGCTCATCATCACCGACATACAGTCAGACATGCAGGCGCTGGCCAGCGTGGCGGCAGCGCGGTTGGAGGCCGGCGGGCCCGCGAAAGCGGGGCTGGCTGCCAATATCATCGCGAAGGAAATCAGCATCGGGCGCATGATCGTGGTTCCATTTCTGATGCGCACAATCTGGCGGTGTTGTGTCGCGGCATGATCCCGTCTGTGTCGCGCCTGTCGCACACACTTGGTTGCGTGGCGCAACATCGCGGTGTGGTATGGATTCGTCATGACGCCACGCGCGCACATCGCCGCCATTCGCTTCGGCCTCGGCATCGCGCCAGGCGCGCCGCCGCCTGACGCGGAGACCTGGCTGTCCGCGCAGCTGCGCCCGCTGCCCGCAGCGGCTGGGGCAACACTGGAAGATTCGCTCTCCATCATGCGCGCGCAGATCCGCTCAGGCTTCGCCAACACGGAAATGCGCCCCGCCGAACTGGCGCGCGCCGAAGCCCAGGCCTGGGCGCGCAACAAGCTGACCACGACCACGCCCTTCGCCGAACGCCTGGCGGAATTCTGGGGCAACCACTTCACCATCAGCCGCCGCCGCGGCGTGATCATCGCGCTGCTTGGCGTGTATCAGCGCGAGGCGATCCGCCCGCACATCATGGGCCGCTTCGAGGATATGCTGCTGGCGGTCGCGCGCCATCCCGGCATGCTGATGTATCTGGACAACGCCAATTCCATCGGCGCCAACAGCATGGCCGGCCAGCGCCAGGGGCGCGGCTTGAACGAAAACCTGGCGCGCGAAATCCTTGAACTGCATACGCTGGGCGTGACTGGCGGCTACACCCAGGATGACGTGACGAATCTGGCGCGCATCCTGACGGGCTGGTCGGTCGGGCGCGGTGCTGAATTCAACGAACCGGCGGGCTTCATGTTCCGCCCGCGCACGCATGAACCCGGTGCGAAAACCCTGCTTGGCCGCAGCTTCCCCGAGGGCGAAGAGGGTGGCGTGGAAGCCCTGCGGTTCCTCGCGCGGCACGACGCAACGCAGCGGCACCTGGCGAGCAAAATTGCGCGCCACTTCATCGCCGATGCTCCACCGCCCGCCGCCACCCAGCGCATCACGCGCACGCTGGCGGAAACCCAAGGCGATCTGGCCGCCACCATGCGCCGCGTGATCGCGATGCCCGAGGCATGGTCCGCGCCACTCTCGAAATTGCGCGCGCCGCAGGATTATGTGCTGGCCGTGCTGCGCGCGATGGGCGTGAACGAGGCCGGTGCGCAGCCCGTGCTGGGCGCCATTGCACAACTGGCGCAGCCGCTCTGGACCGCGCCCGCGCCCAATGGCTGGCCCGACACCGCGGCCGATTGGGCGACGCCCGAACAGATGATGCGCCGCCTGGATTGGGCCAATGCCATCGCCGGCCGCGCCGCCGCCACGCAGGATGCGCGCGCGGTGGCCGAAGCCACCCTCGGCCCGCTGCTGCGCGCGGAAACCGCCACCGCCATCCGCCGCGCCGCCAGCCCCCGAGAGGGCCTGGTGCTGCTGCTGGCCAGCCCGGAGTTCCACCGCCGATGATCGCGCGCCGTTCGCTCCTGCTGGGTCTTTCCGCGGTGTCGATGGGGGGTGCGCGCGTGGCCTTCGCGCAGGCGCCGGGTGATGTGCGGCTTGTGGTCGTGTTGCTCCGCGGCGCGCTGGATGGGCTGGCTGCTGTGCAGCCTTATGGCGACCCGGCCTTCGCTGCGTTGCGCGGCCCGCTGGCAGGTGCGGCGCCGGGGACGGAGGGCGGGTTGCTCGACCTCGGCGGCCGCTTTGGCCTGCATCCTTCGATGCCGAAACTGCATGCGATGTATCGCGGCGGCGATGCGCTGATCGTGCATGCGGTGGCCGGCCATTGGCGCAGCCGCAGCCATTTCGACGCGCAGGATTTTCTGGAGAGCGGCGCTGGACAACGCCTAAATTCCGGTTGGCTGAACCGCGCGCTGGGCGCGATGCCCGATGCCGGCAATGCCCGCCGGGGCCTGGCCGTGGGCGTGGACGTACCGCTGCTGATGCGTGGGCCTGTGCGCGTGGGCAGCTATGCGCCGCCCGGAAATTCCACGGTCGAGACCGACACTATGTCGCACCTGTTGGCGCTGCACCGCGCCGACCCGGTGCTGGGGCCGGCCTTTGCGGAGGGGCTGCGTGCGCGCGGGTTCTCGGCCGCCGTGCTGGCGGGGCAGGCGCCGAGCCCAGGCAACCGCAATGGCTTCGTCGCACTATCGGGCGCGGCCGGGCGCTTGCTGGCGGCGGCCGATGGCCCACGCGTGGCGGCGCTGGAAATCGGCGGCTGGGACACGCATGCGGCGCAGTTGCTGCGGCTGGCGTCCGTGCTGGGTGAGCTGGATTCAGGCCTGGATGCGCTGCGCGAGGGCCTGGGCGTTGTGTGGCGCCGCACCGCCGTGCTGGTCGCCACCGAATTCGGCCGCACGGTGCGCGTGAATGGCACCGGCGGTACGGATCATGGCACCGGCGGCGTGGCCTTCCTGCTGGGCGGTGCCATCGCGGGTGGGCGGGTGGCGGGGGATTGGCCCGGCCTGTCAGACCTGTTCGAGAACCGGGACCTAGCGCCCACAACTGATCTGCGCGCGCTGGCCAAGGCGCTGCTGCGCGAGCATCTGCGACTGCCTACGGCAGCGGTCGCGCAGGCGTTTCCAGGCAGCGAGAATGTGGGCGCGATGCGCGGGGTGTTGCGGGGCTAGGCGTCCTCGTCCAACCACCGCGCGAACAAACCGGCCACCACCGCACCCGCAATCGGCGCCACCCAGAACACCCACAGCTGCCCCAATGCCCAGCCGCCTTCCGCGAAGATCGCCGGCCCTGTGCTGCGCGCCGGATTCACCGAAGTGTTGGACACCGGAATGCTGATCAGATGGATCAACGTCAGCCCCAGCCCGATGGCGATGGGCGCGAAGCCCGCGGGCGCGCGCTTGGATGTCGCGCACAGGATGATGACCAGGAAGAAGAAGGTCATCACCACTTCCGTCACCAGCACTGAATTCAGGTCGTATCGCCCCGGCGAATTCGCGCCATAACCATTGGCCGCGAAGCCGCCCACACCGGTAAACGCAGCACCACCCGAGACAATCACATACAGCAACGCCGCACCCGCGATCGCGCCCGCCACCTGCGCGATGATGTAGCCTGGCGCCTCCGACGCATCGAACCGCCCGGCCGCCACCAGCCCCAGCGTCACCGCCGGATTCAAATGGCAGCCCGACACATGCCCGATCGCATAGGCCATGGTCAGCACCGTCAGGCCAAAGGCGAAAGACACGCCCAGCAACCCGATCCCCACCTGCGGAAATGCCGCCGCCAGCACGGCGCTGCCGCAGCCACCCAGCACAAGCCACAGCGTGCCGATGAATTCGGCGGTGAGTTTACGGGGCATGCGCCTTCCTCCAGCGATTGTTTCTTGAACGTGCAGCAATCACGCCAGTGCGCGCGATTCACTATCCCGAGAGACTGCGCCCCTTGCGCCCCCGCGGCAACAGGTTCATGCGCGAACCATGTCTCGCCGTCCGCCGCCGGAATTCGCCCCCACGCGCCTTGTCACCACCAGCATGGAGCTGGCGGAATTGTGCCAGCGCTTGGCGCTGGAGCCCTTCATCACCATCGACACCGAATTCATGCGCGAGCGGACCTATTGGCCCGAACTTTGCGTCGTGCAGTTGGGCGGCATGCAGGATGTAGCGGTGGTGGACGCGCAGGCCGAGGGGCTGGACCTGGCGCCGCTGGGCCATCTTCTGGCCAACCCCGCCGTGACCAAGGTGTTCCACGCAGCGCGCCAGGATGTGGAAATCTTCCTGCTGAAATACGGCGCCGTGCCGACGCCCATGTTCGACACGCAAATCGCCGCCATGGTCGCGGGCTTCGGTGACCAGGCCAGCTATGACAGCCTGGCCCGTGGGCTGGCGGGTGCGGCCATCGACAAGGCGCATCGGTTTTCGGACTGGTCGGCGCGGCCTTTGTCGGACGCGCAGGTGGCCTATGCGGCGGCCGATGTGACGCATCTGCGCGTCATCTACGAAGCGCTGCTGGACAAGCTGGAAGAGGAAGGTCGCCTCGATTGGGTGGCCGATGAAATGGCGGCGCTGGCCGACCCTTCCGGCTACATCACCGAGCCCGACACCGCCTGGGAACGCTTGCGCCCGCGCACCAATAACCGCCGCTTCCTGGGCGTGCTGCGCGCCATCGCCGCCTGGCGCGAGCGCGAGGCGCAGCGCATCAACATCCCTCGCCAGCGCCTGGTGAAGGACGAGACACTGCTGGAAATCGCCGCCACCATGCCGGGCAATCCGGCGGAATTGTCGCGCGCGCGCGGCATCTCGGAAGGCTTTGCCAAGGGCAAGTCTGGCCTGTCGCTGCTGGCCGCGATTGCCGATGCGAAGAAGCTGCCGGAAGACGCGCTGCCGATGCCGAAGGAACAGCGCAATGGCCCATCGCCCAGCCCCGCCTTGGTGGCGCTGTTGAAGGTGCTGCTGGCCGCGAAGGCGGAACAGCATGATGTCGCACCGCGCCTGCTGGCGAGCAGCGAAGAACTGGACCGCCTGGCTGCCGATGCGTCGCCCGACATTCCCGCCATGCAAGGCTGGCGCCGGCGCGTGTTCGGTGATGACGCGCTAGCGTTGAAGGAAGGGCGCCTCGCGCTGGGTGTGGATGGGCGGCGGGTGAAGCTTATCCGGTAAAGACCACATCCGCCGCGCTGATGCTGCCCACGCCCAGCAACAGGACACTGTTCCCGCCAAACCCCAGCAGCAGCGAGCCTGCCTGCGAACCCTGCGACAATTGCCCGAAGGCGGTCACGCCGCTGGCCGCGCTGAACACCAGCTTGTCGCCTTGCGCTGCCGAAAAATCCTGCACCCAGTCATTGCCCCAGGCCGCCTCCACAAAGCGGAACTGATCACTGCCGCCATAGCCGTTCAGCTGGTCATCGCCAGTGCCACCGGTAAAGCTGTCGCCGAACTCCGACCCATACAGGATGTCGTTCCCACCAAACCCCGCCAGCACACCGCCCGCCGTCGGGTTCGCCACCATGTTCTCGCCCGACGACGACCCGTTCAGAAACACCGCCGTGCCGGCCAGATAGGCCAGCTCCAGATGTGCGGCGAAAGCACCACCGCTCTCCGGCAGCACGTAATTGTCCACCGTCACATAGGCGGTGTCGTACCCGCCGCCCGCGGCTTCCACGATGACATCGGCCAGCTGGTCCACCACGAAGAAATCCACGCCATTGCCGCCCACCATCGTGTCGGTGCCGCCAAAGCTGCGCATGATGTCCGAGCCCTCGCCGCCCACCAGGAAATCGCCGAAGGCGCTGCCCCACAGCACGTCATCGCCGCCCGCGCCATCCAGCACGCTGCCGATCGAAAGCCCGGCATTGGCGACGATCTGTTCAGCGGTTCCGCTGCCGGTCACGCTGAAGGCGCTGTCGAACATGCGGATGATTTCGACATTCTCGCCATTGGTCCAGCCGGACACGCCGACCCAGGCTGTGTCGCCGCTGTCGAAGGCATTGGCGGCTTCCACCACGACATCGCCCAGGTCATTCACGACGAACTGGTCACCGCCCAGGCCGCCCAGCATGCTGTCATTGCCAGCGCCGCCATACAGCGAATCCTGGTCATTAAAGCCGACCAGCGTGTCATTGCCGATGCCGCCGAACAGCGCATCCCC
>JAAFHD010000089.1:0-1299 GCA_013298245.1 Alphaproteobacteria bacterium | reverse complement strand
CCCGCCACCGAACCCACCAGGCTGTCATTGCCATCATCGCCCGACAGCGTGTCGGGGAAGCCGGAGGAATTCGGGTTGATGGAATCATTGCCGAAGATGGTGTCGTTGCCGATGCCGCCATTGGCCAGGTCGCTGCCGCCCTTGGCTTCGATCAGGTCATTGCCGGTGCCGCCATCCAGCGTGTCGTTCCCCGGACCACCATCCAGCGTATCGTTGCCGCTGCCGCCCAGGATGTTGTCATCGCCCTCGGCGCCGCGCAGTTCATCGGCGCTGCCGCCGCCATCGATGAAATCCGTCAGGTCATCGCCGATGATGACATCGGCCGCATTGTCACCAACGCTGCTGCGCCGCAGTTCATCGAAGCGCGCCGAAATACGGCTGCCCGAGCCATCCCCACCGAGCGCCGCATCGGTCCAGGCACTGACCAGGCGCCCACCGGCGGTGCTGAGCGTGAAGGCGTCATTCTGGTCACCGGCAGCACCTTGCAGCGTGCTGGATGCGAGCAGCGTGTCGCCATCATAAATCCGCATCACCAGGTCATCATGGAAGCCGGCATTGGTCGTGTAGGTGATGCCGTGCAGCCCATTGCCCACCGCGAAGACATGCGGCTGCGTCTGTGCCCCAGGTTCCGCGATCGAAGTCAGCGCCGTCACCACGCCGGCAGCCGTGACGTGCAGCCGGTCGATGTTCATTTGCGCGGCACTGCCCGCCGCCTCGTCCTCGAAGGCGATGATCATGCTGCCATCGGGCAGGGCTGCGATGCTGGGGCGGCGCTGGTTGTCGGTCTCGGTGCTGATGAAGGGGGAGATGGTGGCCGCACCCAGCACCGAACCGCTCAGCCGCAGCTTGATGTCCCAATCCGTGCCGGTGCTGTCCTGCGCCGCGAAGACCGTCGCGACCCCGCCGCCCGTCAGCGCAGCGAAGGCCAGGTCCGTCATGCCTGCAGGCGAGGGGTCAGCGGTGACGAAGGTCGCCGTGGGTGCCGTGGATAAATTCACCTCCGTATAGGTGAGGTTGGTGTTCGTCGCCGATGGCTGGCTGGAATAGGCGACGGCGAAGGCGTTCGGGCCCAGCGGGTTGGGCACCAGCAGCGGCATGCCGTCATCCGTGGTGGTATTGGCCAGGAACCCCAACGGCGCGTCCGCCACGCCCGATGCGCTGAATGACCGCCAGACCGCGGCTTCACCGCCCATCGAACCAGACACAAAACCATCCTGCCAGGCCACGCGGAAGCCACCGCTATTGGGGCCGCCGACAACGCTGGGTTTCCACTCCCGGTCGCCCGCATCGGCCTGGATG
>JAAFHD010000088.1 GCA_013298245.1 Alphaproteobacteria bacterium | reverse complement strand
GGAGCTGAAGCACTACGATTGGTCGTGCGACACCTATGCCAAGACCGGCAAGATGATGCCCGATGACGGCCTGGACCAACTGAAGGATTCGGACAGTGTTTTCCTGGGCGCGGTCGGTTGGCCAGGTGTTCCGGACCATGTGTCGCTGTGGGGGTTGTTGATCCCGATCCGGCGCGGTTTTGACCAGTATGTGAATGTGCGCCCGTGCAAGCTGATGCCTGGCGCGCGCACGCCGCTGGCCAATCGCACGCCGGCGGAGATTGATTTCTATGTGGTGCGCGAGAACACGGAGGGCGAATACAGCTCCGTCGGCGGACGGATGTTCGAGGGGACGGACCGCGAGTTCGTCAGCCAGCAATCCATCCTGACGCGCACGGGCACCGACCGTATCATGAAATACGCGTTTGAGCTGGCGATGACGCGGCCGCGCAAGAAGGTGACATCGGCCACCAAGTCGAACGGCATCACCTTCACCATGCCGTATTGGGATGAACGCTTTGCCGCGATGGCGAAGCAGTATCCGGGTGTGACCACGGACCAGTTCCATATCGACATCCTCTGCGCGCATTTCGTGCAGCACCCGGACTGGTTCGATGTGGTGGTGGGGTCGAATTTGTTCGGCGATATCCTGTCGGATCTGGGGCCGGCGGTGGCGGGGTCCATCGGCATTGCGCCGAGTGCGAACATCAATCCGGAGAAGGTGTTTCCGTCCATGTTCGAGCCGGTGCATGGCAGCGCGCCGGATATCGCGGGGAAGTGGATTTGCAACCCGATCGGGCAGATCTGGTCGGGTGCCATGATGCTGGAACACCTGGGCGAAAAAGCCGCAGCGGATGCCATCGTGAAGACCATCGAGACGCTGCTGGCCGAGGGCGGGCCGCGCACGCGCGACATGGGCGGCAATGCCGGCACGGTGGATGTGGGCAAGGCGATTGCGGAGGCGGTCAGCCGCGCCTGAACAACCACATCTGGCACCCCCACCCGGCTTCGCTGGCAAAGCGCGGCCGGTCATCATCCAGCACCCAGCCGGCTGCCTGCACGGCCGGCAGCATGGGCTGCCCCGGCCCGTCGCTTTCCAGCGTCACCGCCGTCGCGTCATGCGTGGCCAGCAGCAGCCAATCCATCCGTGCCGCGCCGAGCAATTCCAACCAGGCGCGGATCGACGCCATCGGCGCCTCCGACCAGGAATTGATGTTGGTGGCGATGCGCGGTGCGCCTTCCGGCAACGGCGCCAGCAGGCGTGACGGGCCGGCCGTTTCCACCCGCCCGGCGCAGCCACGCGCCGCCAGGTAAAGCTCCGCCATCGCACTCGTGCCTGGCACCGCATCCAGCGCCAGCGCCCGCGCCGATGGAAAGGCTTGCAGGAACCGATGCGCCAGCCGCCCATAGCCCGCGCCGATATCCACCAGCAGCGGCGTTGCATCGCGCCCAAGCCCCAGCCGCGCGGCCAGCCAGTTGATTTCCACCGCGCTGTTGAGCTGATCGCGGGAGACCACATCGCCATCATCCAGCCGGAAGCGCAGCGCGCCGAAGGCGCCGTCATCCGCGAACAGGGGCAACAGGCCCAGCGCGTCTTCGGCGCGCGCGGCATCACGCGTCACGCGCTGGCGTTCCAGCAGCCGCACAGCACCCCAATGCGCCGGGCGATGCGCGCCGGCCTGCGATAACAGCACCTCCCCGCGCAGTTCGGGGCCGTCGCTCGGGTCCAGCCAGTTGGTCCAGAAGGACAGCGCATCGGCCGCGTGGCGCGGGGCGGCGGCCAGGCGTGCGAGGGTGGGGGCGACGGCGGCCGCGTAGCTCTCCGCGCTGTAGCCCGATGGCACGGGTGGCACGAACCAGGCGAAGCGTTCCAGGCAGCGCGTCAGCCAGAAGCGCGATGGGCGATGGTGCGGGTCCACCGACACCCAAAGCTGCGCCAGGCGCAGCGCGACATCGGCGTCATCCGTCAGGCAGGCGGGCAGGGTTGCGGGCTTGCGCAACGCGGCGTGCTGCATGGCCTGGCGGGCAGCGATGTAGTCATCCGCCAGCGCGGCCAGTTCGGCTTGCGCGATCCAGGGGCGGGCATCGTCGGGGAAGGCGCGCGCAGCGGTGGCCAGCACGGCGTGCGCGGCGGAGAGCTGTGGGGCGGCCACAAGCAGGCGGGTGGCGCCGGCCCAATCGGGGTCTGACATGCACCCGCTTTGGCGCGACGCAGCGCCCTTCGCAAGCCGGTTGCACCTTGCACGGGCAGAATCCATCAGCGGAACACATGACCGAACCGCAATCCTCTTGATATGTCCGGCCGTTGCGGGCATCTGGCAGGCCACGGACGCGCCGGGAGGCGGTGCGCACCGGGAGAACGAAGGAAACACTCAATGAAGCTGAAGATGCTGGCCGCAGCCGCGGCCGCCTTCATGGCTTTTGGCGTGGGCGAAGCCCTTGCCGGCCGTGACCTGGACCAGATCCGTTCGCGTGGGACATTGCGCTGCGGCGTGCAGGGCCCCTCCAACCCCGGCTTCGGCGTGCCCGACAGCCAGGGCCGCTGGCAGGGTTTCAACGTGGAAATCTGCCGCGCCGTGGCCATCACCATCTTCGGTGACCCCGCGCGCGTCGAATTCGTCCCCGTGACGACGCAGTCGCGCTTCCCCGCGCTGGCCGCGGGCGAAGTGGACATCCTGTCCAACAACTCCACCTGGACGCTGACGCGTGACAGCAATGTCAACCGCTTCAACTTCCCGGCGATCACCTTCTATGACGGCCAGTCGGTGATGGTGCCGCGCCGCCTGAACGTGACCAGCGCGCGTGCCCTGAACGGTGCGACGGTGTGCGTGCAGCCCGGCACGACGACCGAGCTGAACATCTCGGACTACTTCCGCCAGCACAACATGCGCTTCACCCCGGTCGTGATCTCGGACCTGGACGAACTGCGCCGCGCCTATGACAGCGGCCGTTGCGACGTGTTCACCAACGACTTCGCGGCCCTTGCCGCGCAGCGCACGCTGCTGACCCGCCCGGCGGATCACGTGATCCTGCCCGAGCGCATCAGCAAGGAGCCGCTCTCCCCGGTGATCCGCCAGGGCGATGAGGAACTGACCAACATCGTGGCCTGGACCGTCTTCGCGTTGATCGACGCCGAGGAAATGGGCATCACCGCCGCCAATGTGGAACAGATCGCCGGTTCGTCCACGAACCCGGTCGTGCGCCGCCTGCTGGGCGTCGAGGGCAATATGGGCGAGAGCCTGTCCGCGGCCCGCCCTGACTTCGCGCGCCAGATCATCCGCACCTTCGGCAACTACGGTGAGATCTACGAGCGTTGGCTCGGCACCAACACGCCGCTGGGCCTGGAGCGCGGGCAGAACCGCACCTGGAACAATGGCGGCCTGCTGTATGCACCGCCCGCACGCTAACGCGTGACGCGCCGCCGGCGCGCTGAACTGAGTAACCAGGGGGGCGGTGCGAGCCGCCCCCCACCCCTTTCCCCGAGCGAGACCGCATGAGCACCACCAGCATCCCCATGCCGCGCGCCAAGCCACTGATCCCGCTGCCGTCAGGCCATGACCTGAAGGGCATCATCTGGCAGGCGCTGCTGGTCATCGCGGTGATCGCGCTGGGCTGGACGCTCTACAACAACATGCTGGCCAATATGGCGGCCCGCGGGCTGCAATTTGGCTTTGGCTTCCTGGACCGTAGCGCCGGCATCCCGATCGGCGAGTCGATGATCCCCTACACGCCGTCTGACACCTACCAGCGCGCGTTGATCGTGGGCATTTTGAACACCTTGCGCGTGGCGGTGGTGGGCATCGCGGTGGCGACGGTGCTGGGTGTGACGCTCGGTGTGGCGCGGCTGTCCAACAACCCGCTGCTGCGCAGCCTGGTGGGCGGGTATATCGAGGTGATCCGCAACACGCCGCTGGTTCTGCAGCTGGTGTTCTGGCACGCGATCATCCTGCAATTGCCCAGCGTTCGGCAGGCGATCAACCCGCTGCCGGGCCTGTTCCTGTCGCAGCGCGGGCTGAAGATTCCCATGCTGGAGCCGAACCAGGCGCTGACCGCTTTCCTGGTCGCGCTGGCCGCCGCCATCATCGGCTGGATGCTGCTGCTGCGCCGCGAGCGCGCGCGGCAATTCGCCACCGGTGACCGGCGCTCCACCCTGGCGCCCGGCTTCGCCATGCTGTTCGGCCTGCCGCTGCTGGCGGGCCTGGCGGTGGGCGCGCCGACGGTCAGCTGGCCGGAACTGGCGGGCTTCAATTTCCAGGGCGGGCTGACGCTCTCGCCGGAATTCTTCGCGCTGCTGATTGGCCTGGTGATCTACACCTCGGCGTTCATCGCCGAGATCGTGCGCGCGGGCATCCAGTCCGTGCACAAAGGCCAGTGGGAAGCAGCGCGCGCACTCGGCCTGCCGGGCGGGCGCATCATGCGCCTGGTGATCCTGCCGCAGGCGCTGCGCGTGATCATCCCGCCGCTGACCAGCCAGTATCTGAACCTGACGAAGAACTCCTCGCTGGCCGTCGTCATCGGCTATCCGGACCTGGTGAGCGTGGCCAACACCTCGATCAACCAGACCGGCCAGGCGGTGGAGGTCATCACCATCTTCATGGCCGTGTATCTGTTGATCAGCCTGGCGACATCGCTGGTGATGAACCTCTACAACCGTGCCGTCGCGCTGAAGGAGCGTTGATCCCATGAGCGCTTCCACCGCCCCCATCGGCCCCGCCTTCCTGGAACGCGCCGCCACCTTCGTGCGCGCCTGCTTCACCGGCTGGTTCAACATCATCATCACACTGAGCTGCATCGCACTTCTGGTGTGGCTGGTGCCGCCGGTGGTGAACTGGGCCTTCATCAACGCCACCTGGAACGGCACGGCGCAGGATTGCCGCGCCGCCGGTGGCGCCTGCTGGGCCTTCATTCGCGAGAAATTCTGGTTCTCCATCTTCGGCCTGTACCCCTACGAAGAACGCTGGCGGCCGGCGACGATGATCGCGGTGCTGGTGGCCATGGTGCTGGCCAGCACGCAGCGGCGCTTCTGGAACCAGTGGCTGCTGGTGGCCTGGGTGGTGGCGGCGATCGGCATGTGGGTGCTGATGGCGGGCGGCGTGCTGGGCCTGTCATCCGTACAGACGCGGCTTTGGGGTGGCTTGACCATCACCGGCATCATCGCGGTCTATGGCGTGGCGCTGGGTTATCCGCTGGCGGTGGTGCTGGCGTTGGGGCGGCGGTCCAAGCTGCCGATCATCCGCTGGTTCTGCACCGGCATCATCGAATGCGTGCGCGGCGTGCCGCTGATTTCGCTGCTGTTCATGGCGGCGATCATGCTGCCGCTGTTCATGCCGGAAGGTGTGACGCTGGACCGGCTGCTGCGCGTGTTGTTCGCCTATACGCTGTTCACCGCGGCCTATATGGCTGAAGTGGTGCGCGGCGGCCTGCAAGCCATGCCGCGCGGCCAGTACGAAGCGGCCGAGGCGCTGGGCCTGTCCTATTGGAAAAAGATGCGGCTGGTGATCCTGCCGCAGGCGCTGACCATCACCATCCCGGCGCAGGTCAACACCTTCATCGGGCTGTTCAAGGACACGACGCTGGTGGTGGTGATCGGCGTGTTCGACTTCTTCACGACGCTGCGCTCGGCGCTGGGGGATTCGGCGTGGTTGGGCTTCGCGACGGAGGCGTATGTCTACGCGGCCGTGACGTATTTCGTGCTGTGTTTTGCGATGAGCAAATACTCGCAGCGGCTTGAGCGCGACTTCACACCGGGGCAGAGATAGCCCCGGATAAAACAGGGGAAACACCATGATCACACGCCGCACGGCACTCGCCGCAACCCTCGCCGCACCAGGCCTGGCACTGGCCCAATCCCAATGGCCTGACCGCCCGGTGCGCGTCATCGTGCCCTGGCCGCCAGGTGGTTCCACCGATGTGCTGGCGCGCATCCTGGCGGACGAAATGTCCCGCCGCCTGGGCCAGCCCTTCCTGATCGAAAACCGCCCCGGTGCGGGCGGCAATATCGGTGCGGATGCCGTCGCGAAGGCCACGCCCGATGGCTACACCATGGGCCCGCTGACGCTGGGTGCCTGGACCATCAACCAATTCCTGTTCGAGCGCATGCCGTTCAACGCGGACCGCGAATTGCAGCCGATCATGATGCACTGGACGCTGCCCAACGTTTTCGCGGTCTCCGCGCAGCACAACCCGGCGCAGACCTTGCAGGAATTCATCACCTGGGCGCGCGCGCAACGCCGCGGCGTGTCCTTCGGCAGCCCGGGTGTGGGCACCACCGCACATCTGGGCGGCTCCTGGTTCAGCCAGCGCCTGAACATTGATGGGCAGCACGTCCCCTTCCGGGGTGCCGCGCAAATCCTGCCGGCGCTGTTCTCCGGCGACCTGAATTTCGAGATCGGCAACCTGGCCAGCTACGTGCCCGTCATCCAGGAAGGGCGCGTGCGCGCGCTGGCCGTGACCGGCGCCGAACGCTGGCCGACCCTGCCCAACATCCCCACCATGGCCGAAGCCGGCGTGCCCGATTTCGTGGTGGAAAGCTGGTGCGCCATGGCCTTCCCGGCCGGTGTGCCCGCACCCATCCTGGCGCGCGCCAATGCCGTGATGCGCGCCATCCAGGAAGAACCCGCCATGCAGGACCGCTTCCTGCGCGCCGGCGCCCGGGCCGTGACCTCCACCCCCGAACAGGTGTGGGAACGCGTGCGCGCCGAACGCCCGCGCTGGCAGGAAATGGTGCGGATTTCCGGCGCGCGCATGGAGTAGTTGGCACGGCGCTTGCGATGCCCATCGCATGCGCCGGCTGACCCTCCTGTTGATCCTTCTGCTGCCCATGGCGGCGCGGGCCGAAAACCCCGGCCGCCTATGCCGCGCCGCCATCACCCAGGCCGAGACGGAAGCCCGCATCCCCGCGGGCCTTCTGCACGCCATCGGCCGCGTGGAATCCGGCCGCCGCGACCCCGAAACCGGCGAATTCGCCCCCTGGCCCTGGGTGCTGAACGCCGAAGGCCGCGGCAGGTTCTTCCCCGACCGCGCGGCAGCGATTGCCGCCGTGCAGGAATTGCAGGCGCGCGGCGTGCGCGTGATCGATGTGGGCTGCATGCAGATCAACCTGCACCACCACCCGCGCGCCTTCGCCAACCTGGAAGAAGCCTTCGACCCGGTGGCGAACACGCGCTACGCCGCGCGCTTCCTGACGCAATTGCAGGAAAGCCGGAACGACTGGGCACTGTCGGCGGCGCATTACCACAGCCAGACGCCGCATTTGGCCGAAGCCTATCGGGCGCGGGTAATGGCAGCCTGGCCGCAGGAACAGCAGCGCCTGGCGCGCGCGCCGGTGGCTCCCCCTGCCGCGCCGGCGCCGACGCCCGGGCCGGTGCTGGCGAACGAGCCGCGCATCATCCCGCTGGATGGCGCGCGCGGGCGCGGGTTGGATGCGTATCGGGCCATGCCGGTGCCGGTCACGGGGCGTGTGGTGGCGGTGGTGGCACCCGTGCCGGCACAGACGGCGCCAGTCGGCCCGCTGGTGCCCTCACGCGGGATGCCGCTGTTCACCAACGGCGGGGGGCCGCGGCCCTTGCTGGGCGGCTTGCCGGGCCGCGGGTAGCGATTGCCCCGCCACCCCTGCCCGCGCCATAACGCGGGGATGAACGCCGCACCCGATACCGCCGCCGCCGCCCTGCACCGCGCCGCCCAAGCCGCGCGCGATGCATCGCCGTTGCTGGCCGCGGCACCGCGTGCGGTGAAGGATGCCGCGCTGCTGGCCGCCGCCGCCGCCATCCGCGCCCGCGCGCCCGCCATCCTGGTCGCGAATACCGAGGACCTGCTGGCGGCCGATACGCTGACCACGGCATTCCGCGATCGCCTGACGCTGACGCCGGCGCGCATCGAGGCGATGGCGCAGGGCCTGGAAGAAGTGGCCGCCCTGCCCGACCCCGTGGGCCGCACGCTGTCCGAATGGGCGCGCCCGAATGGCCTGGTGATCCGCCGCGTGGCGCAGCCGCTGGGCGTGATCGGGATGGTGTTCGAAAGCCGGCCCAATGTGCTGGCGGATGCAGGGGCGCTGTGCCTGAAATCGGGCAATGCGGTCATTCTGCGCGGTGGGCGGGAGAGCGTGCGCAGCGTGGCCGCCATCCACGCCGCGATGACCGATGGGTTGCGCGCGGCCGGTCTGCCGGAGGCCGCGATCCAGACGGCACCGGATGCCGACCGGGCATTTGTGGGGGCGATGTTGCAGGCCGCCGGCCTGATCGACCTGATCATCCCGCGCGGCGGCAAATCCCTGGTGGAACGCGTGCAGCGGGAAAGCCGCGTACCGGTGTTGGCGCACGCGGAGGGGCTTTGCCACACCTATGTGCACGCGGCGGCTGACCCGGCCATGGCGCGCGCGGTGCTGGCCAATGCGAAGATGCGGCGCACCGGTGTGTGCGGTGCGACGGAGACGCTGCTGATTGATGAGGCCATCGCACCCGCGCTGCTGCCGGCGCTGGTGGATGACCTGGCGGCGCTGGGCTGCGGCTTTCGCGCTGATGCTCGGGCGCGGGCGATTCGGCCGGAGCTGCCCGCCGCCAGCGACGACGATTTCCGCACCGAATGGCTGGATGCGGTGCTGTCCATCGCGGTGGTGGATGATGTGGTGGCGGCGCTGGAGCACATCCGCCGCTATGGGTCGGAACACACCGAGGCGATCATCACCGAGGACGCGGATGCGGCGGCGCAGTTTCTTTCCGGCATCGGGTCCGCGGTGGCGATGTGGAACGCGTCCACGCAGTTCTGCGATGGGTTTGAGTTCGGCTTCGGCGCGGAGATTGGCATCGCCACGGGGCGCATGCATGCGCGCGGACCGGTGGGGTTGGAACAGCTTTGCACCTATCGCTACCAGGTGGTCGGTACGGGGCAGACGCGGCCGGGCTGAGGGCTCAGCCGCGGCCTTCTTCGACGGCGTGGCAGGCGATTTCGGTGGCGCCGTGCGGCTTGAGTTCCGGCCGTTCCGCGCGGCAGCGATCATTGGCCAACGGGCAACGCGGATGGAAGGCGCAGCCGCTGGGCGGGTCGATCGGGGAGGGCACTTCGCCGCCCACCGGGATGCGCTGGCGGCCTGACATATCCAGGTCCGGGATCGCTTCCATCAGCGCGCGTGTGTAGGGGTGGCGCGGGCTGGTGAAGAGGGTTTCCGCCGGCGCCTCTTCCACGATGCGGCCGAGATACATCACGCCCACGCGGTCACTGACCTGGCGCACCACGGCGAGGTTGTGGCTGATGAAGAGGAAGGTGAGGCCGAGGCGGGCCTGGAGTTCCTTCATCAGGTTCAGGATCTGCGCCTGGACGGAGACATCGAGCGCGCTGGTCGGTTCGTCGCAGACCAGGAATTCCGGGTTGGAGGAGAGCGCGCGGGCGATGGAAATGCGCTGGCGCTGGCCGCCGGAAAATTCGTGCGGGAATTTCACGCCGTCGAGGGGCGAGAGGCCGACTTGGGTGAGGAGTTCCGCCACGCGCTCGCGTTGTGCTGCGTCACCCTTCACCAGGCCGAAGGCGCGGATGGGTTCGGCGATGATGTCCAGCACGCGCCAGCGCGGGTTCAGGGACGCGTAGGGGTCCTGGAAGATCATCTGCATGCGGCTGCGCTGCGCGGGGTCGCGGCGGGCGGCGTGCAGGTCCTGGCCATCGAAGCGGACATCGCCGCGGGAGGCGCCGTAGAGGCCGACGACCAGGCGCGCGACGGTGGATTTGCCGCAGCCCGATTCGCCGACGAGGGAGAGTGTGGTGCCCTTGGGGATGGAGAAGGACACGCCATCGACGGCGCGCAGGGTGCGCTTGCCTTCGCGTGCGAGGAGCCGTTGCAGCGGCGGGCGCGAGACATCGAAGAAGCGCGCCAGGTCGCGCGTTTCCAGCATGGGCGGCGCGTCAGTCATGGGCGTAGAGCCAGCAGGCGGCGCGGGTCTCGCCGGCGGGGAGAAGGTCGGGGCGGGTGGTGCGGCAGCGTTCCATCACCTGCGGGCAGCGCGGGTTGTAGGCGCAGCCCTGGGGGATGGCGGAGAGGCGCGGCATGGCGCCGTCTATGGCAGCGAGTTTTTCGACGCGGCGATCGAGCGGCGGGATGGATGCCATCAGGCCCGCCGAATAGGGGTGCTTGGCGTGCTTCACGACCTGGCGGACGGGGCCGATTTCGGCGACGCGGCCGGCATACATGACGGCGACCCGGTCAGCGGTTTCGGCGATGACGCCCATGTCGTGCGTGACGAGCATCATGGCGGTGCCCTTCTCGCGCGCCAGGCGCTTCAGCAGTGCGATGACTTGGGCCTGGATGGAAACGTCGAGGGCGGTTGTGGGTTCGTCGGCGACGATCAGCTTGGGTTCGGCGCAGAGGGCGAGTGCTATCACGACGCGCTGGCGCATGCCGCCGGAGAATTGGTGCGGATAAGCGTCGATGCGGTCACGCGCGGCGGGGATGCCGACCAGTTCGAGCCATTCGATGGCGCGTTCGCGCGCTTGCGCGGGGTTGAGCGGGAGGTGGGTGGTGATGGTTTCCACCAGCTGGCGGCCGATGGTGTAGAGCGGGTTCAGCGTGGTCAGCGGGTCCTGGAAGATCGCGCCG